>NZ_JAPQLK010000051.1:0-15358 GCF_028981785.1 Wolbachia endosymbiont of Drosophila leontia | reverse complement strand
CTTTCGTTGTATTGCCAAAGAGATGGGTTGTTGAGCGATCTTTTGCCTGGTTAGAAAAATGTAGAAGATTGTGGAAAAATTGCGAACGTAAACTCAACACCAGCTTGCAAATGATTGTCCTTTCCTTCATTTCTCTCCTATTACGAAGATTTTAAACAGGTTCTAAGAAACTTGAAGCAATTGCTCAGGATTTAACTGATTCTAATAGGATTCAGATTATCATTAAGTCTTTAGCTGACAACCCAGAGAAACTTCAAGCTTTTGCTCGCAATATGTCTAATGAGCAGTTTAAAGAACTTTTGGATAACGTAGGTGCAGAAGAGCTAAAAGATATTATTCACAAATTGCCTTATGAGAAAGTGACAGCTGTGATTGGTGATCTTGGCAGTAAAGATCAGTCTAAAGCTATTATTGATGCATTAAAAGGGGAACTTGAAGAGCAGAGTAAACAGAACAAGGAAATGATTGAGATGCTCAAGCAAATCAAGGACGATATGCCAGATATTGGACAGGCTCCAGACTTTACAATAGTAGACATTAATAATGACTCACTGTTATTTGTATAGTAGTGATTTATAAAGATAAGTAGTTTTTTTATAGGAGGTAACTATTATGAATAAAAATGTAAAATTATATTCTAGTGAAGAAGTTGAATCAAATAATACATTACAACTTTCGAAGCCGAAGTTTGATAAACCAAGCTTTGAAAAGCCAGTAATAAAAAAGATTGTCAGTGGTAAAACAAAGGAAGAATTTGATATAACTAAAGATATGACACAAGAAGAGATTGATAAGATGCCACAAATTACATTGACCATCAAGCACCTTAAAAATTTTTATGATGGCTTGATAAACAGCATTAATAAGTATGACGAAAATATGGATAGTGCAATTCAAAGTGGTATAATAACACAATTATCATCAACCATAGATAGTATAGGCAGCAAGACAAGTAGTATAGACAGTGAACTTGCAGATCTTAGGAATTCGATTCCAGATATTGGAGAAGCTCCTCCATTACTCCATATTACTGGTGAAGAGAACGGATTGCTTTAATAAAAAAGGTAATAGCCTGATATCAGGCTGTTACCCTTTCCACATATCATTTCAATATAGCTGAGTTGATTTTGAAATTATAATTTTTTATAGGAGTTAGCATGAATAATAGTAAACAAGAAAGCAAAAACGAACTTAAAGTAATAAGCAAAATAGAAGTTAACACCAAACCTAAAGGTTATGATGAAACAGTTGCGCGAAATCCAGCGCAGCTTGGTTATGTCCACAAAGCTTTAGATAAATTAATCGCAGAGCTGAACACGAAATTCGTTCCTGAATTGGATGATGTATTGCATAACAATAGCAACTCTATCAGTCAATTAAATGACATGCTAACAGAAGAAGGGAGTAAGCTTGACGAGCTAATAAAAGAAATTAACGATTTAAAATCTTCGCTAGAATCGCCACCAATGGATGCTCCTGAATTCATATAAGAAAAAAAGTAATAGCCCAGTGGGCTGTTACTCTCTCTACATATCGTTTCAATACAGCTGAATTAGGGAATCTGTTTTAAAACTTTCGGCATATAGTTCTCATCATGTTTTGCAAACACTGTATCTGCAAGAAAAGTACTATTATCAAACATTTTACCTTGCACAACAACACCACTTTTTTCTGAAAACATTGGTGGAAGTATCCCTTGATATTTTACCACAACGCTTTTGTTAAAATCTGTCATTTGAAAAATTACTTCACTTTCGCTCCGTATCACGCTATTTTCAACAACCATTCCACCAACACGGATTAGTTTTTGACTATTTTGTAAAACTATTGCCTCACTTACTGTATAGAAAAATGAGATGTTTTCTTTGAGCGTTGTTAAAATAAAAAAGACTATGCAGCTTAAAAAGCAGAAAATTCCTGAAGTTATAAGTAATCGCTTATGTTTCTTCTTCATTATTATCTTTCAGGCTTTCTAGAATTTTTTTACTTTTAATATAGCAAGAAATGGTAAGAATCAGTTCTCCGGTAATCAATGTAAGACTAATAAGGTAAGCAAAAATCACATACGTGTTCATAATATATCGTTAATAAATAACTCACCTGCATCAAAATAAATTAAGCTTTCATCCTTTTGCTGCAACACCAATTTACCACTTTCATCTACATCAGCAAAAATTCCTTCATACAATTTGCCAGCTAACTTTACACTGATTTGCTCGTTCATCTTGAATGCTCTTGTGAGCCACATTTTTCTTATAGCATAAAACCCATCAAACAGCCATTGCTTTCTTAGCTTATTAAAATTTATTATTAATTTCTCTAATAGATCTATGTTAGACACAGATTCACCGTAATTGCTAATACACATTGTTCCTGGAAGTGGTGCATGATTGACATTAATTCCAATTCCTACAATAAGCCAATTCGAATTGGATCTTTTTTCAAGCAATATTCCACTGATTTTTTTACTATCAACTAGGACATCATTTGGCCATTTATATTGAATGTTACTATCATCCATAAATGACAGTAAAGTATTCCCTACAACAAGAGCAGTCACAAAAGTCAATTCTGTTAATTTGCTAACTTGATTCATTAAACCTCTTTCTGTCATCCCAGTATTTTCCCCAGTGTTTGACACATAACTATGCGAACGTTGCAATTTGCAGGTGGTATGTGGTGTCATTCCAGTGCGTGACACTGGAATCCAGTTCTTATTACACAGTTGCCTGATGTGCCCATTTGTAATTAAGTTTTCTGGATCCCAGTGTCTGGGCACTGGGATGACATCATCCTTGGTGGGAATACCACAACGTTTGTACAGTTGTGTGCTTGACCATTCTTCTTTTTTTCTAGATTCCAGCGTCACGCGCTGGAATGACACCGAAAGCTGGCTTTCATTCAGATAATCGTTAAAGAGGTTTATCACCAAACTCGCATAAAAATTACCCTCTGGAGAAACCCAACTTTTTCCGGTGCGCCCCCTGCCTTCTATTTGTTTATCGGCAATAATAACGGTTTCATTTGATATTCCTTTATCAATTAAATCCAACGCTTCTTTATTAGTGCTTGAAACTTCTTTGTAATGATGAATATGAAAGCCCTCAGGGATCACCTTGTCAGCCCTTTAGTTCAATGAGTGAGTAAAGATCTTCTACATACAAGAAAAGAACGAGGTTGATCAGTGAAGCCACTGAAGTGATAATGAATAGACCCTTAGAATAAGCAACCTTATTGCCACCAGCTTTATCAAAATACATAACTTTCATGATATTTAAATAATAGTAGCATGATATCACACTCGCTATTACAAGGATCAAGGACAGGCTGATAAAGCCAGAATTTATTAAACTTTTGAATATAAAAAGTTTAGCGAAAAACCCAGCAAGTGGAGGTATTCCCGACATTGAGAGTAACAGCACAGAAAGATGAAATGCTACAATTGGGCGTTTCTTCCCTATACCAGATAAATTTGCAATATCACAATCGTCATCGTCAATTTGTACGAGATATGAGAATAGCCCTATGCTTGTGATGATATATATCACCAGATACATTAAGGCACTATCTGTTCCTGCTTGTGTAAAAATAGAAAGTGAAGCAAATATAAAACCAATGTGACCAATTGAACTGTAAGCAAGCAGCCTTTTTAAGTTTTGCTGACGTAAGGCCCCAAAAGCTGAGATAAGCACAGACAATGCTGAAACGTATAAGAAAATAGGCTGAACATAACTTTTTACATTTACTAACTCTTCATTCATCAATCGAATTAAAAATGTTACAAGTGCAGCTTTTGGAGCTGTAGAAAAAAACGCAGTTACTATGGTAGGTGCACCTTGATAGACATCTGGAGCCCACATATGAAAAGGAACAATAGCAAGCTTGAAACACAAACCAATTAGGACAAAGACTAACCCAAAAACTATTCCATAAGTTATCTGATGGTTTTGCAAGAATGAACTGAGCTCAGAGAAATTGACTTGTCCTGTATATCCATAAAGCAGCGACATTCCATATAGCATAATGCAGGAAGATAGTGCACTAAGTGTAAAATATTTCACTCCTGCTTCACATGAATAAGCTGAATCTTTATTAAAGCTCGCAAGAACATACAAAGATATACTCATCAACTCAAAAGCTAAATAAAAAGAGATCAGACTATTTGCTGAAACCAAAGTTATCATGCCAAATAGCGCAAAAAGAATCAGTATTGAAAATTCATATTTATAGTCATATTTTGATAAATTCAGCATCAAAAGTATTAAAATTCCTGCGCTGAGAATTAACCCTTGGGCTGACCTGATATATAAATTGAGTTTTAACAACGAATTAAAGAGAAAAATTTCATTGTTTTCTGCCAAAAGAATTAAAATAATCAAAGTTACCACTGTGCAGCCAAGTGCTAATAAGTTGATAGTTCGGCGGTTAAATATAATCCCAAGCAGCAGCAACACGAACGAGGAGATAATAGAGAACGTTTCCGGCAATATCTGTATATAATTCATAGCGCATTATATTTGACTAACAAATTTGCCATACATGGCCTCAAATAATTCAGTGCAAGGGTTGGATAGAATCCAAGCAAAATAACAAACACTGCAAGCAGAATTAAGACAGAAAATTCTATGCTATCCAAGCGGTTATTTAATAATTTAGAATAGCTAACCCCCCATATTATTTGCTTACATAAATTCAGCATATAAACTGCGCTTAAAATAGTGCCAAGTGCGATAAATCCTGTAAAAAACCCTATGCTCTTAAACATTCCAACCATAGCCAAAAACTCACCTGCGAACCCAGATGTTCCAGGTAGCCCTATTGAAGCCATTGAAAATAAAATGAACATAAAACCAAATTTTGGCATTGTGTTTACTATGCCAAAATACTTTGCAATCTCCAAAGTTCCAGTTCGAGTATATAGCATTCCAACACACAAAAATAAAGCAGCAGAAATAAGGCCATGACTAATCATTTGAAATATGCTACCCAGTACTCCTTCCTCACAAAATGAAAAGAGGCCAGCAGTAACGATCCCCATATGTGCTATTGAAGAATAAGCTATTAACTTCTTTATATCATCTTGAGCAAACGCAACTAGCGAAGCATATATCACCGCAATAATGCTCAGCACAACAACGAAATTTGAAAAATACAAACTTGCCTGAGGAAGCATTGGAATAGAAAACCTTAAAAATCCATATCCCCCCATTTTAATGAGCAAGCCAGCTAAAATCACAGATCCAGAAGTTGGTGATTGCACATGCGCATCAGGAAGCCAAGTGTGAAATGGAAACATAGGTACTTTTATTGCAAAAGAAATAAAAAATGCAATCCACAGCAATGACTGCACTTCAAGATCAAGGCTTGGCACTAATGTAGCTAATTTTTGTATATTAAACGTTCCAAAAATGTTATAGATGTAAACCAATCCAAGTAGAAATAATAATGAGCCAGTTAATGTATAAAGAAACAACTTAAACGTTGCATATACCCTGTGTTTTCCTCCCCAGATGCCAATAATAAAGAACATTGGTATTAAAACAGCTTCAAAAAACACATAAAAGCTTATAGCATTCAGTGAAACGAAAAAACCGACTACAAAACTCTCAAGCAGTAGAAACAATGCCATATAGGCTTTTAGGGTCGTATAACTCATTTTGCAGTTGTAGAGTATACAAATTACAAACAAGAAAGTTGTAAGCAGAAGGAAAAGCAACGATATACCATCTATCCCTATTCCAACATTTCTAATTGGGTAGCTGACAAACTGAAAGTCCGCATTGTTATAATCAAATTCTATACAAGCTACAATGCTAAGCAAAAATGGAAGTACAGCAAAAAATAGGGCAAGGAATCTTAAGTGTATAGATTGATGATTAATCCTGATTAAGGATAAAATCAACGCTCCTATCAGTGGAAGCAAGAATATACTAAGTAATAACACCTTCTATTTAATTCCAATAATACATAAAGTACCGATTATTAGAGTAACAAACATAATAAATGCATAATCAAATATATAACCAGTTTGTAACTTTATAGAACTTTTTGAACATCCATTAACCAACCTTACAACACCATTTGGTCCAAATGAATCAATAGCCTTAACATCAAACTTCCATAGAAGCCTAGATATAAACCTTATCGGTGCAATTATAACAAACTCATACACCTCATCAAAGTACCATTTATTCTGCAAAAACTTAAGTAAAAATTTACTCTTAATTTGCCTAATTACTTGATATTGGTAAATTAGGTACGCAAGTGCTATTCCACTTAGGCTTGCTAAGGTTGGCAGTAGTTTTATAAAGAAATTATGAACTCCATGCTCATCAATCATCACTAAACTTGATTTCCAAAACGCATTACTAGTTATGTTCAAAATATTTGCTCCCCATATTCCAGAAAATACTGATCCAAAAGCGAGTATCAGTAATGGTATAAGCATAATCTTTGGTGCCTCATGTATATTAATTTTACTTTGTTTTTGGCTGTGGAACACAAGAAGCAATAACCTCCAAGAGTAAAACGCTGTGAAGAATGCAACAACTAAGCTTATTACAAAAGCAAAGCTATCCGTGCTATAAGCATGTTCAATTATCAAATCCTTTGAATAAAAACCTGCAAATGGGAATATCCCAGAAAGCGCAAGAGATCCAATCCACATGAGAGCGTAAGTGCAAGGGATTTTCTTCCAGCAATTTCCCATTTTCTGAATGTTTTGCTCATGATGCATTGCATGAATCACATTGCCAGCACCAAGAAATAGTAGAGCTTTAAAAAAAGCGTGTGTCATTAAATGAAAAATAGCAACATTGTAAGCAGAAAGCCCACATGCCATGAACATATAACCAAGTTGACTGCAGGTTGAATAAGCAATTATTTTCTTTATATCGTTCTGAGTAATTGCAACGGTGGCTGCAAAAAAAGCAGTGAGTGCTCCAACGATAACTATTAATTCTCGTGCCACATTTGATAACTCAAACAATGGAGAACACTTTGCTACTAAAAATATACCTGCTGTTACCATCGTTGCTGCGTGAATAAGTGCAGAAACAGGAGTTGGCCCCTCCATTGCATCTGGCAACCAAACATGTAAACCAAGCTGTGCAGATTTACCCATACAGCCAATAAAAAGTAATATGCATATTATATGAGTTACTTTGAATTCACAGCAGAATGCCCTAATGTTCTGCGTGCCAAGAAGATCAGTTGTGTCAAAAACTTCAGTAAAATTCAAAGAGTGAAATGTATAATAAATAAGAAAGATTCCAATCAATAGTGCAAAGTCTCCTACCCTATTCACAACAAATGCTTCAATTGCTGCATTATTTGCAGAATATTTTTGAAACCAAAATCCTATGAGTAAATAAGAACATAGGCCAACCCCTTCCCAGCCAAAAAAAAGCTGCACGAAATTATCGCTTACAACCAGCACAATCATGCAAAACGTAAACAGCGATAGGTAAGAAAAAAACCTCGACTTCCCCTTATCATGCTCCATATAACCGACAGAGTAGAGATGTACTACCAGTGAAACAGTGGTAATAACAATCAGCATTAAGGATGAGAGAGCATCCACACTAATTGCCCAATTTACTTTTAATGCACTTAATGAAAATAGAGGAAATAAAACTAAATGATAGTTTTCAGAGAAGGTAAGAAAAACATACCAAGATAAAACTGCAGATATTCCAATCCCTGCCGTTGTAACTAACTGACCAAAAACATCTTTTCTAAAAAGTGCTGCAAACAGCGAACCAAAAAGTGGCAAAAATACTATTAATTTCAGTATATACGTCATACTTTCATTCTTTCATTAAATTTGCTTGTTCAACGTCTATATTGCCACGGCTTCTATAATATACAACCAATATTGCAAGCCCAACTCCTGACTCTGCTGCCGCAACAGTCAACACAAACATCACAAAAATTTGCCCAACTATATCATTCATAAAGGCAGAAAAAGCAACTAGATTGATATTAATTGCCAGCAATAATATTTCTATTGATAACAGTATGTTGATTATGCTCTTACGGTTGATGAAAATACCGCACACCCCAATAGTGAACAAAATAGCAGCAACTATCAAAAAGTGATTTAATCCTATTTCCATTCTACTCCTTTTCCAAATTTAGCCTTAATCAATTTTACAGATGAAGATTGTGTCAATTGCTTTAATACATTCTGTTTTTTAACTCCTTTTTTCTTGTCTTGCAAAGTAAGAGCAATTGCACCAACAATTGCAACAAGCAGCAGAATACCAGAGAGATGAAAAGCGTACATGTAGTCAGTGTAGAGCAAATTACCGATAGCTTTCACGTTATTGGTATTATAGTTTATAACATCGCTTATATTTGGTGCTGAGCTGCGGATTACAAAGCTGATAATCAAAAAAAACACAATACACAACATAGCACCAAGAGTGAAATGCTTTGCAAAACCCTGGCGCAACCTTATGTAGTCAACATCGAGCATCATAACTACAAAGAGAAACAACACCGCAACCGCACCGATGTATACTATCAGCACCATCATAGCAATGAATTCAGCTCCAAGGAGAATGAAAAGCACTGCAGAGTTAACGAAGGTGAAAATTAAAAATAATACTGCATGCACAGGACTTCTTACACTAATTACGCATACAGCAGATAAAATGCTTAGAATTGCAAAAAAATAAAAGAAAAAAGGCATCGATACCTTAACTGCAACAATAGTTACTAATTTAAAGTAACTATTGTTGTAAAGTCAATATTATATTAAACGTTTGAAAACATTGTACTGCAAAGCTCCAGCTCCATTTTAAATTGCTATATAGAGCATTTTCTCAGTAATGCAATAAACACTTAAACTTGTTCTTGACAACTTTAATTTATTAACGTATAATATATGTATGTTAGTAATTAATGGCGGCTTAAAATGTACAACATATTTGGTTATTTTCAAAGTAATAACACTTGTAATACACAAAGTGGTAAATTAAATAGAGAAAGTTATCAGTACACTACAAGAGATTATGTGACAATTTACTTTAATAACACACCAGCCAGTTTAGGTAGATCATTGAGAGGATTTAAAGAAAAAGCGTATGGATTTATGTATGATATCGGAACTTGGTTGAAAGAAACATATGAAAATCTCACTGAACGACCTGCAACGCATAATCACTATACCCCAAAAGAAAAACCCCTTGTTGAAGAAATAGGAGTGGAGGAACCAGATCGTACATATAAGCCATTCCGAACTCCACCTATCCACCCAACAACTGGTGCCAATGACTTAAATCAAGTTGTTGTTACTCAGCATACACTTGAAACTACCCCAACAAGATAGATCTACGTTTAAATATGTAGTACTTGAGTGAAGCATTCTTTAACTGTTCTATTCAATAAAACCTTTACAATATTTCAATCATAGGTTTAACTTTACGAAGTTATAATCTATAGGGCTACGATGAACGATTATCTCTCACTGCTAAATCCAGAACAACAATCAGCCGTAACTAACATAGATGGACCAGTTTTGATACTGGCAGGAGCCGGGACGGGAAAAACAAGAGCGATTACTTCAAGAATAGCACACATAATTAGAAACGGTCACGCTTATTCTGATGAGATATTAGCAGTTACATTCACAAATAAAGCAGCAAATGAGATGGTATCAAGGGTACTTGAGCTAACGGGCACAAACATACCATGGCTTGGCACTTTCCATGCAATTGCAGCAAAAATCTTGCGCCTGCACGCAGAAATTGTGGGCTTAAACCCCAATTTTACAATCATTGGTGTGGATGACCAATTACAGGTAATAAAAAATATTATCAATGAAATAAATCCTGATTACCTATCAGAAAAATGTAAGACCATTATGAATATTATTCAGCAATGGAAAGAGAAGTGCTTATTGCCATCTGAAGTGGAAGATATTCAATCATTTAGGCCAGTGTACGTAACTGCACTCAAAGTCTATCACCAGTATCAGGAAAGGTTGAAATTCCTTAATTCTGTCGATTTTGGTGACTTGTTGCTATATAACATACAACTCTTTAATCAAAAGGCCGAAGTTCTGTCCTATTACCAAAACAAGTTTAAATATGTCATGGTAGATGAATATCAAGATACAAATGCAATACAATATCTTTGGCTAAAATACCTTGCAAAAGAGCACTCAAATATTTGCTGTGTAGGAGATGACGATCAATCAATATACAGTTGGCGTGGTGCAGAAGTTGAAAATATTTTGAAGTTTTCTGACGATTTTAAAAATGCAAAAACTGTTAAACTAGAGTGTAACTACAGGTCAACATCCCACATACTTGCAACTGCGTCATATGTTATCAATCACAATAAGACTCGCTTAGAAAAAAAATTGTGGACAACAAACATTGAAGGGGAAAAGGTAAATCTAATAAAATTATGGGATGGGAAAGCTGAAGCAAGGTTCATAAGCGAACAGATATTGAAACTCAATAAATACAGATTTAGTGACATTGCAGTGCTGGTAAGGGCCACTTTTCAAACTAGAGTTCTCGAAGAGTATTTTATAAAATATTCAATTCCCTACAAGATTATAAGTGGCGTAAAATTCTACGAACGTCAGGAAGTCAGGGATATAATTGCATATTTAAGACTTGTTACAAACAATAACGATGACTTAGCTTTCGAAAGGATAGTAAATCGGCCAAAAAGAAGCATAGGAGCTACAACTCTAAAGAAAATATACACGACTGCTCAGGATAACAAAATTTCTTTTTTTGAGGCAGCAAAAATATTAGTTAATAGTAATCAGGTAACCGAAAGAATTAAACTCTCACTCAACGATTTTTTAAATAAAATTAAAGCTTGGGAAGAAATAGTAAGCGTAAAACCACTGCATGAATTCGTTAAAATCGTAGCAAACCAATCAGGATATATTGAAATGCTTGAAAATGAGGAGGTAACAGGCTTAGCACGAATAGAAAATGTTAAAGAGCTCATCTCATCTTTAAAAAATTTCGATAATGCCACAACTTTCTTGGAGCATATAAGTCTGGTGATGGAAGTGGATAATATGAATAACGATGACACCGTATATGTTATGACTCTTCATGCAGCCAAAGGACTTGAATTCCCGTGCGTGTTTCTACCTGGTTGGGAAGAGGGATTATTTCCTCATCAAAGATCTTTTGATGACAAAAGTGGTAAAGCTTTAGAAGAAGAAAGAAGACTTGCATATGTTGGCATAACCAGGGCAAAGGAAAGGTTAATCATTTCATGTGCAGATAGGAGGGAAATTAACAACCAGTGGCAACCGACGCGCACTTCTCGGTTCATTAAAGAATTGCCAAGAGAAAATGTTGAGGTAATTAAAAGCAACATTGCCTACTGTTGAAGCTATAATTGCAGATAAACATATCTTACAAATCTGAATTACTTCAACTATATGTTTCTCCTGGCAAAAATTCTGTAACCGTTCACACTTAATTCTTCAATCTCATACCAATTTCTATTACATAACAAACAAATAGACAATAGAAGTGAGAAGGTTATACTAAGGCAGTATAATGATGGAGTTTTGGAATGGCATTGGTATCAGGTTGCAATTTTAGCTTACATTGTGCCAATCTTTCTTCGATTGCTGCTCGCATAAATTCTGCCTGTCTTTTAGTTCTGCAGTGCACTACCGCATCATCCACATATCTTTCAAATGGTACTGTTGGGTGATTTTGTTTCATCCATATATCAAATGCATGGTGTATAAATATGTTTGAAATGATTGGGCTTATTGAACCTCCTTGCGGAACTCCTTTTTTCCCTAACTACCTTACTGCCATCTGCTTGCTGAATAGGGGATTTCATCCACTTTTCAACATACAGTATGGCCCATTTGCAGTCTGTGTGCTTCTTGATAGCCTGCAGTGCTAAATTGTGGTCCAGATTGTCGAAAAATCCTGTAACATCAACAGCTTTCTTGGTAATCGTATCCTGTCTCCAATAAACAGCGGTTTTGCTATGTATCCTTGATCAGCAAAAAACTTACGTAAAGTTGGAGCCTTGTATTTAGCTTGAGTGAAAAGATTTAGAGCACCATCACGATCTTGAACACTTGCACTATGAACATCAGCCGCAATAATTAAGCCCACTGTATCTACAACAATATGACGTTTTCTACCCTTTATTTTTTTTTCAGCATCATATCCTCTGGATCCCCTTTTTGAGTGGTTTTTACTGATTGACTGTCAATTATTCCTACTGAAGGTGTTTCATTTTTACCAAACATTTTTCTTACCTCTTTTACTAGCATATTATGTATTTTTTCCAATTTGCCATTACTACGTCACCTGAGAAAATAGTCATACACCGTCTTCCATGGAGGAAAATCTTTCGGCAGCATTCTCCATTGACAACCACCTCTCATTATATACCTTATTGCATTAATAATTGTTCTGATATTGTGCTTTCTTGGCCTCCCTATCTTTCCTTGTGCAACATGTGGCTCCAAAATTTCCCATTCCTTATCACTTGGATACAATTTTCCCTCCTATTTTTTACTTACACTATCATATTTTTTTCCTCATTCCTTTTCAAGACATACTCTTAGACAACTGGACGTCAAGCCTATCCTAGTGCTGCATATCAAGCTCATACTCAGTATGTAAATCTTTGACCAAAGCTACAACGTATTCTTTTTGAACAATTATACTGATTTTGATTTCAGATGTTGTGATAGCAAGTATTTCTATCTTTTTTTCGCTTAAAACCTTGAGTGTGCGGTGCATCACTTCAGTGTTAGACATAACACCAATACCAATTATTGAAATTTTAGCTACATTATCGTTTATAGCATAATTTTCATTCTTATTCAGTAACTTTTTCATTAAATCAATATCAAATTTGGAGATAACAAAACTTGACACATGTATCATATCAATTTTAACGTTTGCTCCTGCTATATCTCTTAAAGTACGCAAGTTATTTGCAAGGTTAGTGAAAGTTACAAGAGCTTCATTAGTGCTATAAGTTATTCCAGTAATTAAGTATCTCTCTAGTACATCCCTTTTGTGTAGTACTGTGGTGCCTTCTACTTCCTTAAAAGTGGATAGCACTTGCACTTTAATGTTATGTTTCATTGCAAGTTGTACTGAACGATTATGCAGTATTTTAGCACCAGATGACGACATTTCCAACATTTCATCGTAAGAGATAAATTTGAGCTTGCGTGCCTTTGGAACAATTTTCGGGTCTGCTGTATATATTCCATCAATATCAGTAAAAATTTCGCAAGTTCTAACACCAAAGGCTACCGCGAAGGCAACTGCTGATATATCAGAGCCTCCTCTTCCAAAAGTAGTGATTCTATCATCATTTATACCCTGAAAACCAGCAATGATCGCAGCAGTATAACCCTCAGCAAAAGATCTTTTCACACGTTCAATCTTTATTGTTTTTATTTTAGACTCAGAATAAAAATCATCAGTTACAATTGGTAACTGCCAGGCAAGCCACGATTTAGCATTAACTCCGATCGATTGGAGAGTGATAGCTAATAGACCGCAAGAGATTTGTTCTCCTGCTGAAAGCATAACGTCATACTCTGATAACTCTTGTCTATAACTTAAATTTGAGATTTGCCTAGCCTGAAAAACCATTTGGTCAGTAAATCCTGCAACAGCAGATACAACAACGATTACATTACAACCTTTCTCAATATCGTTTTTTATCAAATTTGCAACTCGGTTTAAATCAGTTAGCGAAGTCCCACCAAATTTTTTTATGATTATTTTGTCCATAGTTACAATATAACTCTCTTCTGAAGAAAAATATAGTTTTTGTAGAGATAGCAGCTTGCAAGCCATTTAGAAAAGGGAGAACAAAGCGATAGCTAACGCGTCATACCACGATTCATTCCATAGCTGTACGAACATTCATTTTTGAAGGTAAATTGCACAGCAAATGGTGTCATCCCAGTGCCTAGACACTGGGATCCAGAAGACTTAATTTCAACCAAGTGGCTGCATAATAAAGGCTGGATTCCAGTGCCAAGCGCTGGCATGACATCCTCCCTTGTGAAAATTGCTCTCAAATCACAATGTTCGTACAGCTATGGATTCATTCGCGGTATAGATTCCGCTAACTAGTAGCGGAATGACGAATTTGTTGTTTTAAAATTGTCAGTAAATCTAAGTCAGTTTAGCTATATAGCACGAACTAAACCACTAAACAGCAGGAGACCTTGCATGACCTCCAAAAAATGCTTTTACTCTTTCAAGATAAGTAGTTGGTTCTGCAGGGATTTCTATATTATACATTGAATAATACACTGCTTCCTTTATACTATCATCTGTAACTAATTCCCTTAATTTTTGCTTTATGGCGCCTCTTTGAATACTTTTTCCATACTCTTCGTAAAATTTTATGTAAAGCTCTTTAAAGACAAATTCTCTTATTTCTATTATTGATTGGTTAATGTTGCTCTTCACCTCATCGCTTATATTATTTTTATCCGCATAATCTTCGGAGTAAAAATCTTCAAACTTGTCTACCAAAATTTTTAATTTTTTATAATTGCAATATTCTTTTAAAAATCTTTCAGTAATTTTAGGCGTTAATACGTTCACTGTTCCATTTATTTGAACCGAGAAATTATTTTGTACTTCAAGACAACTAAGCGAATAAATAATACGATCGAACATTCCCAGAGTACATAAACCAAGTCCATCCTTTCAATTCATTAGTAATAGTGAATTCACATCTGATTTTTGATTCTCAGCAGAAGTTGAAACTAAGTTTGCAGCTTGCGTGAGAGTTAGGCCAGTTTTTGATTCTCGCCAATTTGCTATATCAGAATTATTAAAGTTAAGATAATTCTGCAATTGATTTCTTTGTTCAACTGTTAACTCATCTGAGTTGTTTATATAATCTTCAAACTTTTTATTGAGTACATTTGGTTGAGTTCCAAATTTCTGTTTTAGTTCTTCAGCACAATGACTTCATAATACACCTCCTTAAGTTTGTTTTTGTGATTTTAGTCTTGCAGTTGCAATTTTAGAAGAGTTATCAATATACTTTTTTAACTCTAGTTCTTGTTCTAGACTTATGGATATCCATGTTTTTGGACCAATACGTCGTGCATCAATAAACTTACGTTCAATCCAATTACGTACTACACCATGACTGACGTTGAATTTTTCTGCAACTTGTTTCACTGATAACTCTTCCTCAGATTTTTGATTACATAGTGCTGGAATCTTAGAACCTGTTAAGGATCTCGAAAATATGAGGTAAAATAAGCATAGTTAAGAAAGAGGTATATCTATGCAAAAAAGCTATCCAAGAGATATAAGTAAAGAACAATTTGAAAAAATTAGACCAATACTGG
>NZ_JAPQLK010000050.1:0-7451 GCF_028981785.1 Wolbachia endosymbiont of Drosophila leontia | reverse complement strand
AGATGGCTATTTTATAATGAATTTTGTCAGCAGCCACCAGATTTTTTCAGTTGCTATGCAACAAAGCCATTCCAGTGTCAAGCACTGGGATCTGGTAGACAATGTTCATACAGCAGCTACTCGAATGACACCCTGTGTTTGCTGGCTATAATTGCTAAGGATTTTTATTTAATTTAACTGCATCTTTTGCCTTATCCAATAACCCATTAATAAAACCAATTTCGCTTGGTTTATCAAGTAAATCAGATGCAATGTTAGTATACTCATTGATAACAACTGGAACTGGCGTATCACAATTGGCTAACTCACATACTGCAACACGCAAAATAGATAAGCTTATAAGATTTAACCGTGAGAGAGACCAACTTGGGTGTAAATAAGACTCTATTATTTTATCATATTCTTCACTGCTTTTTATAACCTTATATAACAAGTTTTCTAAGAACTGATGTTCAAATTCTTCACATTCAAATATATCTTTCAACTTATTTATGTAGTCCTTAAGCTCACAATTTTCCAGTTTAAAAGTGCTTTTGTTGTAACCTACGAAAATATTTGAATAAGCAATTTGTACAGCAAGAAATCTTGCCGTGCTTCTTTTTATGCGCCACTTTTTATCTACTGGTTTTTCCTCCATTATTTTAATTTATTGTGTAAATCTATCATACGCAAAACAGTTGAGGCTGCATGGCCACCAACGTTCTTTTTGTTTTTATCAGCTCTAACTAGTGCTTTATCTTTGCTGTCAGCGGTAATTACGCCCATACCAAGGGGCATTGCACAATGCATAACAACTTCATTTAAGCCTTCGATTACTCCTTTACAAACATATTGATAGTGATCGGTTTCACCGCGAATCACGCACCCAAGAGCTAAATAACCGTCATAATTAGCATGCTTGCTTTTGACTGCAAAAAGAATTGTAGCTGGTATCTCAAATGCACCAGGAACTTTAATTATATCATAGCTTGCATAACTTTCTTTTAATCTATCGACTGCACCTTCAAGCAAAAGGTTTGCTATTTCAGCATAATAAATTGAATTAACTATTAGTATTTTCGACATTCACTACCACTTTTTTCGTTAAAAACAACTTTATTAATGATTGTTGAATTAGAGTTATAATACTACTAAATATCCAATATATTACCAGGCCGGCAGGAAAAGAAGAAAAAATAAAGACAGAAATGTAAGGTAAAAACTTCATAACATTTACTTGAATATCATCTTTGCTGGTTTCACTTAGCTTCTGCTGGATTATCATAGTAATACCAAAAACTATAGGCAAAATGCCTATAGAAATAGGGAAATTGTAGTTAAATAACCCAAATAATGTAAAAATGTTCGTTGGGTCAGGGGCTGAAAGATCTTTAACCCATAAATAAAAAGGGGCGTGTCTCATCTCTATAGTAACAAATAATACTTTATATAGAGCAAAAAATACCGGCATTTGTATGAGCATGGGAAAAATGCTCGACATTAGACTTACATTATTTTTCTTGTATAATGCAGTTATTTCCTTACTCTGCTTTAAACTATCACTTTCATACAGCTCCTTTATACGAGCTACTTCAGGATGCAGGCTTTTCATCTTAAGTGTCGAAATATAGAATCTAGTAGATAAGGGAAGCATCAAAAGTTTGATAACCAAAGTCAGCAATAATATTGCTAAGCCAAAATTCTTTAAAACGAAGTTAAAGTATTCAAGCAGTAAAAACACTGGCTTGGTTATAAAATAAAGAACACCAAAATCTACAGCTTTATCAAATAAAGGTATATTGAGAGTATCCTTGTAAGAATCCAGTAAATTCAACTTTTTTGCTCCAGCAAAAAAATAATTCACATTAGAAGTGCTTGCACCAGGAAGTATGCTCTTGTAAGGTTTGACAAAATCTACTTGGAATTTATCAGTATTATTAACGTCCGTGTGTTTAATGCTTACATTTATTTTATCGAATTTCTCAGGTATGATGGCTGTAAGCCAGTATTTATCAGCAAAACCAAACCAATTTTTTTCACTTGCACTTGCTTTTATTAAATGTTTCTTAGAGACATCCTTATATGTCCACTCCTCTAGTTTATTATCAAATGCACCCAGAACTCCTTCATGGGACATCCAATAAGATTCGTTGATATTGTCACGTTTACGGTTAATTTTACCATAAGGAACCAAAACGACATTATCTTTTGTGTTATTTTCAACAATCTGCTCAATTTTAAACATGTAGTTATCGTCAAGGCTAATTTTCATTTTAAACACAATGCCATTCTCATTGTCCCAAAATAAAATTACCTCTTTTTGATTGAGTTTATCTGCTTGCCAGACTGTCTTAGAATCTGGAACTTTAATCTTTTTATTCGGATCGAGCCACCCAAATTCTGCGAAATATACATCTTTTGATTCTGCAGGTGACAGTAACACCACTTGTGGAGAAGAAGAACTCGGTTCTAAGTGGTAATTAGTTAAAATTAAGTCATCAAACCTTGCACCTTTCAGAGAAATTGATCCTTTAATCATGTTATTGGTTAAACTAACCCTCTGTTCTCGAGTAGAATTAATAATTTCAGAACGATTTTGGTATATTATAGGAGCAAGGTCGTTAAAAGATTCGATATGTTCAATATTTTCAATCAATGGCTGGTTTTGGTTTGTACTAAAAAAATTATCATAAATAATACGCCAAGACACCATGATTAACATGGAAAGGATAGCTGCCAAAATTAAACTTTTTGCTTCTGACATGAAATTAAATCAAACATATCTTCTTAAAGTGTATACTAAATATTGTACTAAAACAATGAAATTTACTTATTTTTAATAATAACTTTTAACGCTGATCTTTAAAATTTATTTTAATAGCTTCAAATTTTAACAATATGAACGCGGTGAAAAATCTAGTTATTTGGTTGCTAATAATAGCCACTACTGCAATGCTTATTGATTCACAAAGGGACAAACTAAGCAACAGATTTCTCAGTACTTTTTTACCATATAAAGGAAGAATTCAAAATAGCGGTCAGAATAGTGGAAGTATTGAATTTACGAAGTCATATGATGGACACTTTTATATTCAGGCTCAAGTCAATGATCGCAATATAACGTTTTTGCTTGATACTGGAGCAACCGATATTGTTCTATCACAAAAAGACGCATTACATGCTGGTATTAACTTACAAAACGTTCAGGATTTTAAAATATATGAAACTGCGAAAGGTCAAATAAAAGCTGGAGTGGTCCAAATACCTCAAGTTAAAATAGGAAATTTTTTGATTAATGATGTACAGGCAAGCGTTAACACTCATTCTATGTCTCATTCACTACTTGGAATGAGCTTTTTAAGGTATTTTCATTTCACTATAAGAGATAATAAGTTGATATTATACCGCGACTAAACACTTCTACAATCTACTTATCAAAGCTCTGTAGGTCAATATAGGAGCAGAAATAAATATTGCAGAACAAGTGCCAATCAAAATACCAAAAAAAATGATCAAGCTGAAGTCTTTCACTGCATCTGTGCAGATTAATGCCAAAGGAAGAGCAGCAAGAAGGGTTGTACCCGAGGTTAATATAGTGCGAAATAATGTAGCGTTGATACTTGCATCTACTATCTCACTCATCCGCCCACTTTTACCACTCTTGCGATACTCTCGAATCCGATCGTATATAATTACTGAGTTATTGATTGAGTAACCAATGACAGTGAGGAGAGCTGCAACTGATGAAATATTAAACTCAATGCCAGTTAGGCTAATAAAACCAACAGTTAAAATCACGTCATGAATCAGTGCTGTTATTCCACTGAATCCACATTGCCAATTAAATCTAAACCAAACGTAAAAAAACATTCCAACAATCGCGATCAACATGGATAACATTCCTTCAAATATTTGTGTTGAGCTTATTTGTGGGCCAACATAGTCTATTTTACGATAGCTTATTGAGCTCCCCAGCTTTTCTTCTAGTATGCTTTTTATCTTTTTGATTTTATTTTCACCTCCTTCATCTTTAAAACGCATGACTAAATTATCACCCGCTTTTGAACTCTGCACTGTAAAACCATTTTCTTTTAATGCATCGAGAATAGAGTGATTCTCATCTGAAGATTTTATCTCTATCAAAATTCCGCCTGCAAAGTCTATGCCTAAGTTCACTCCGCGTAACACAACAATTAGCATTGAAAAGATGATAAGAATAATGCTAACGAGTGCAGTCAAATCCCTATATTTACTAAACTTGATATCGAGGTTATCTGGAATGAGCCTAAGTGCCATGCTATTTACTTAAACTTGAATTTTATATACTTTTCAAAAAATTCACTAGTTTATTTTGTGATTAGTCTCGTTCGTCCACTAGAAGGAAAAGCAGCAAGAAGCGAACCAAAAGCGATAAGAAAGGATCCAAGCCAGATTATAGACATTCCAGGTTTATAGTACACTTTAGTTGCAATTTTGCTCTTACTCTTATCAATCTCACCGATTACAACATAAATATCAGAAAATAAATTGTGGTAGATACTGCTTTCAACATTTTTCTGACCTTCCACAAGGTAAAATCTATATTCAGGGGTCATCTCACCTAATATCTTATTATTCAGCAAATTCCTGATATCCATTGTACCTCTCACTGCATGGAAATTTTTTTCCTTTATTAGCTCAATATTTCGTAAAGTAACTTTAAACTTATTGACTGTTATGCTATCCCCTATTTTTAAGTAATCTTCTTTTTTCTCCTGCCAACCAACCGAATATGCTATACCAAGCACTAGAATTGCCACTCCAGCATGAGCTGCTATCATTGCATAGTAGGATTTAGAAACTTTTTTTGCTAATAAAATTGATTCACCAAATGCTACCTTAAATAAACAAATTCTTTTACTATATGCCTCTAAAACAAAGATTAATAATGCTATGGAGATAGTAATTGATAGCACAATTATTAGCTCCATGTGAAAGATAAACGGCAAAATAGCTGCAGCACTGCAGAATGAAAATCTATATTCACGGAATATTGGCAATAGATTATTTCCCTGCCAACTGCAGTATTGCCCGATCATGGCGAGCACTAGAATAGTAAGTGCAATAGGGTTAAATAAGGAATTATAGTATGGTGCTCCAACTGAAATTAATTCACCGGTTAAATATTCGAGCACTGTAGGGTATAAAGTGCCAACGAACACAATCAAAAAGGCAGTGATGAATAATAAATTGTTCATCAGCATCATCGTAAGGCGTGAAAAGAATCTTCTACCCTCTGTCACTTGAGTAGCAAGTTTCTTTTCAGATTCCAGTGTCACGCACTGGAATGACATCGCAGATGTGTGATTCTTTCTCGTAAACACTACGAATATTACTAAGCTACTGACTGTAATTACACCAAGTAGAGCTAATATATACAGTCCATACCTTGGATCATCTGCAAACGTGTGCACTGAGGTAAGTATTCCTGAGCGGACTAGAAATGTTCCAGTCACACTCAATATAAAAGTTGTAAGCGTAAGTAAAATAGCAAAATTCCTTAAAGTATTGAAATTTCGTACAACGAGCAACAAATGTGTCAGCGCTACTGCAATTAGCCACGGCATCAGAGAAACATTTTCCACTGGATCCCAAAACCAAAATCCACCCCACCCAAGTTCGCGATACGCCCACCAGCTACCTAAGCTTATGCCCAAAGTGAGCAGCGACCAAGAAATAAGTACCCAAGGCCTGACAATTTTAGCCCAAACATTTCCTTCAACTTTTGCAATTAATCCAGCTATAGAGAGCGAAAAAGGAACGCTAAACCCAAGGTACCCCAAATATAATATTGGTGGGTGAATAGCAAGACCTATATCTTGCAATATCGGATTAAAACCCAGTCCATCTGTTTCAATGCCTGGCATTTTAGTGAAGGGGCTGGATTCAATTAAAGTGAACAGCAAAAAACAAAAGCAAATCAGCCCATGAGTGATAAGAGATATTTTTTTTAATTTACTACCATTAGTTCGTTCTGGTGTCATTCCAGTGCTTGACACTGGAATCCAGTTTTTATTACACTGCCATTTGATGTACTCATTTGCAATTAAATTGTCTGGATCCCAGTGTCTGGGCACTGGGATGACAGAGGGGGAAACTGGGATGACAGAAGGTATATAAATATCCATTAGTAATAAATACATGACAAGCACTAAGGTCCAAAGCAACATGGACCCTTCTTTGTTTCCCCAAACACCACAAATCTTGTAGATCAGAGGTTTTGTTGTGTGTGAGTGGTAGTATACGTTTTCAAGTGAAAAATCATTTGTAATGTGGCAGTAGATCAAAATAGCCATTGACGCTGATACACAAAAAAATATGGCAGTGGTAATAAACCGACAAGAACTAAGCGGTAAAAACAAATATGTCAAAGACAATAAGCAGGCTAGCAATAGCAATATATTCCCAAGTTCAGGCATAAAAAATTATAGTTTTTATATAAACAATATTACTGATGACAAGTTAGAAGTTAAAGTGTTAATTGATGCTAGCATAATGCCCCCGTAGTTAGCTGTGCTAGTATTAATTAAAAATTAAATATTAAATCTTTATACTTTTATAGATAGCGTTAATATTGAGGTAACATTGTGGGTACAACTAAGATTAGTAAATTTCCATTCAATATAAGAGGTAAAGTGGCAAAACAACATGCCGAACCAATAATCGAAAAAAATCTCTATACTATTTTAGGATTCAAAGATATAGAAGATTTTGAAAATAAGACAAGTAAACTTGTTAATAAAAAAGTTTGGCAATCATTTGTTGACTGCTTTGCAAAAGAAATAGATTATGCAGCAACCGAAGAAGTTGTAAAAAACATCGTTTGTAACATTGCAAAGAGTGATCAAGGTAATGCTTTTACCAAAACTGAACATCTCATATTAAATGAAAAGCAAGATAATAAAAAGAGAGAAAAAGCGATTAGAAAAGCTATTAGTATTTTGAGAAAAATCAATCCAGAAAAAGCCTTTAATGAACTTTCAGTAATAAAAAAACAAGCTGAAGATTTTTTACAAACCGATTTTTGTAAAGCACAGAGTAAATCACTTCAAGGATTTGCTCCCTCTGGTGAACAGCTCTTTGCGGAAACTCTGAAATATATAGAAACACTAGAAAGATTATCCGAAGTAAAAAAAGAAGGGCTAGTTAGAGATTTCTTGTTAAATCATGTTAGTTTATTGAATAAAAAGTATCCTAAATCACAAGGTAAAAGGGAAGATGCTATAACAATACTATCAAGTGATGAGTTGAAGAATTTTTACAATAAGGGTGTAAAAGAAGGAATGTTACAACCAATGGCATCTTAGAACCTGTTAAGGATCTCGAAAATATGAGGTAAAATAAGCATAGTTAAGAAAGAGGTATATCTATGCAAAAAAGCTATCCAAGAGATATAAGTAAAGAACAATTTGAAAAAATTAGACCAATACTGG
>NZ_JAPQLK010000049.1:4755-4873 GCF_028981785.1 Wolbachia endosymbiont of Drosophila leontia | reverse complement strand
AGGCCTATTCTAAATAAACAAGTTATTATGTGCACCAAAATTACAACTTTATCGCTATAAATATTGTTGCCACCTGGTATTTTTGGACCATTCTCGTACCACTTTTCTATGGCTTCGT
>NZ_JAPQLK010000049.1:0-4692 GCF_028981785.1 Wolbachia endosymbiont of Drosophila leontia | reverse complement strand
CCCTCATTTTTTGTGGCATATTTTTTCTTTCAAGGTTAAATGGCTATTTTATAATGAATTTTGTCAGTAGCCACCAGATTTTTTCAGTTGCTATGCAACAAAGCCATCCCAGTGTCACGCACTGGGATGACAAAGAGAGGGTTAGACAAAAGGGTCGATAAATGATTAGGATTACTTTTTCAGCCGAACAAAAAGTAAAAGAATACAGTGGTAAAGTTACTGGCTTTGATATATTACAACCGGATGTTTTGAAAGAAGCAATTGCCTTTAAGGTAAATGGTGAGTTGCATGATCTCTCACGTGAAATTGAAGCTGATGCAGAGATAGAGGTGATACAACTGAGTGACGAAGCGGGTTTAGATATAATAAGGCATGATGCTGCTCACATAATGGCACAGGCAGTGAAAGAGCTATTTCCTAATACTCAGATTACTATCGGCCCAACAATTCAGGACGGTTTTTACTATGATTTTGCTACAGGTCGTACCTTCACTACGGACGATCTTACCGCAATAGAAAAGAAAATGAAGGAGATTGTAAAAAGTAACCACAGATTTGTTCGAGAAGTTTGGACTCGCAAGCAGTCAGTTGATTTCTTTAGTGGTATAGGCGAAAAATATAAGGTTGATATTATCTCATCCATACCAGAGGGTGAAAACCTAACTGTTTATAGGCAAGGTGATTTTGTTGACCTATGCCGTGGTCCGCACTCACCATCAACCGGCAGAGTTAAAGCGTTTAAACTTATGAAAGTAGCGGGTGCATACTGGCGAGGTGATGCAAAGGGCCCAATGTTGCAGCGAATATATGGCACAGCATGGAGAAATAAGGATGAATTAAACGCTTATCTTGAGTGTCTCAAAGAAGCAGAGAAACGTGATCACCGCAAAATTGCCAAGGATATGGATTTATTTCACATCCAAGAGGAAGCTGTTGGGCAGGTTTTTTGGCATGAACAAGGATATATTCTATATAATGTTCTTGAGTCTTACATCAGAAAGAAGCTAATAAATAATGGCTATTTTGAGGTAAAGACTCCTATTTTAGTAAGTAAAGAGCTGTGGGAAAGATCTGGACATTGGGATAAGTTTCGTGAAAATATGTTTATTGTTGACGAATCTGAGAATAAAAAGTTAGCAATAAAACCCATGAATTGTCCTTGTCATGTGCAGATTTTTAATTCTCACACCAGGAGCTACCGTGATTTACCAATACGTATGGCAGAGTTTGGCACATGCCATAGAAATGAAAGCTCAGGATCATTGCACGGACTGATGCGAGTGCGTGGTTTTACGCAAGACGATGCACACATTTTTTGTATGGAAGAACAAGTGAATTCTGAGACTATAAAGTTTTGTGACCTTTTAAAAGAAGTATATTCAGAGCTTGGATTTAATGAAATTTCTGTGAAATTTTCAGACCGTCCAGATATTAGAGCAGGTAATGATGAAGTGTGGGATAGAGCTGAAAAAGCGCTGCTTGAAGCCGTTAAAGAAGCAGGCTTGAGTTATAAACTTAACCCTGGTGAAGGTGCATTTTATGGTCCAAAGTTAGAGTTTGTCTTGAAAGATGCAATAGGCAGAAGCTGGCAATGTGGAACATTACAAGTTGATTTCATTTTACCAGAACGTCTGGGAGCTTTTTATATAGGAGCAGATGGACAAAAGCATCACCCTGTCATGTTACATAGGGCAATTCTTGGAACTTTTGAGCGTTTTATTGGAATTTTGATAGAAAATTATGCAGGAAAATTTCCAGTTTGGCTTGCTCCAACGCAACTTGCTATTCTGACCATTACAAATGAGGCTGACGGTTACGCCACAGAAATTAGCAATATTCTAAAAGAACAAGGTGTGAGAGTCAAGACTGATTTGACCAATGAAAAAATTAGTTATAAGATACGTTTGCATAGTTCAAACAAGGTTCCTATATTGTGGATTGTAGGCAAAAATGAAGTTACAAGTAAAACTGTGTCAGTAAGAAATTTAGGATCGGGAAGACAGGAGTCTTTTTTTTTGGAAAAGGCTAATGAATCGCTGTTAAAAAGTATTAATTTGAATTAAGGGAGTTAAAGTTTGCAAGTTAAAAAGAACAATAAAAACAGAATTAATGGATTTATCACAGCTAAGGAGGTACGCTTAGTTGATCATAGTGGTGAAATGGTCGGAATCGTGCCAATAGAACGAGCTTTGGAATTTGCACAGGGTGTTGGTTTAGACTTGGTGGAAATTGCACCTGATTCAACCCCTCCAGTATGTAAAATTCTGGATTATAGCAAGCAAAAGTATGATATAAAAAAGAAAGCAAGTGAAGCAAAAAAGAAACAAAAAACATTAACTATAAAAGAAATTAAACTGGGTCCTAATATTGGTGATCACGACTACGAAACAAAATTGCGTCAAGCAAGAGACTTACTTGTCCACGGACATAAAATTAAAGTCACAATGAGATTTAGAGGGAGAGAGCTTATAAACACTGAAGTTGGACTGGAAAAATTAGAACGGCTAATTCGAGACACTGAAGATATCGCAAAGGTAGAATTGGCACCTAAAAGAGAAGGGAATCAATATTTTTTAGCTCTGGCTGCTAAGTAGCAAAACGGCTTAAGAAGTATAAGTAAAGTTAAATTATCGCTCTCTCTTTGATAACATGGCGAAAATGTCTTATTAATCCTTGAATCGGCCAAGCTGCAGCATCGCCAAGCGCGCAAATTGTATGTCCTTCTATTTGAGTTGTAAGGTCAAGCAGCTTATCTATTTCATCAGGTTTAATATCTCCTGCCACCATCCTCTTCATAATCCTCCACATCCATCCAGTACCTTCACGGCATGGTGTGCATTGTCCACAGGACTCATGCATATAAAAGTGTGATAACCTCTCTATTGCAGCTATTATATCAGTTGATTTATCCATCACTATTACAGCAGCAGTACCAAGCCCTGATTGTGCAGTTCTTAATGAATCAAAATCCATTTCAATAGTATCGCATATAGATTTTGGAATTAATGGCACTGAAGACCCACCAGGTATTACAGCAAGTAAATTATCCCAACCTCCTCGCACTCCACCTGCGTATTTTTCAATTAATTCACGTAATGGAATTCCGAGCTCTTCTTCAACATTACACGGGTTGTTTACATGTCCTGAAATACAAAAGACCTTGGTACCAGTATCATTTGGTTTACCAAGAGATGTAAACCATTCTCCTCCGCGATTTAGAATATCTGGAACCATGGCTATAGTTTCAACGTTGTTTATTGTGGTTGGGCAGCCAAAAAGTCCAACACCTGCGGGAAATGGAGGCTTCATGCGAGGAAAGCCCTTTTTTCCTTCAATTGATTCGAGTTGAGCTGTTTCTTCCCCACATATGTAAGCTCCTGCGCCCCTATGGATAAACACATCAAGATCATAACCTGATTTGCAGGCATTTTTTCCAATTAAACCTTCTTTATAGGCTTCCTCAAGTGCTTTTTTTAGAACTAAATATTCATTATAAAATTCACCCCTGATATAAATATACGCAACTGATGCGCTGATCGCTTTGCCGGCCAGGAGAATTCCCTCAAGTAACTTATGTGGCTCATATCGCAATATATCTCTATCTTTACATGTACCAGGTTCTGACTCATCTGCATTGACTACTAAATATGCTTTTGGGAGATTTTTGGGCATAAAGCTCCACTTAAGGCCGGTGGAAAATCCTGCACCCCCTCGACCTCTCAAACCAGATTTCTTTACTTCATCAATGATCTTTTCTGATCCTAAATCCAGTAATTCCTTTGTTTTTTGCCAGCTACCACGTTTTTTTGCACCCTCAAGTAGTGGAGTTCCTTTACCATTTAGGTTGGTGAATATTTTGTCTTGTTCTTTTAGCATGTTTTTCAAAATTTGTGAGTGATCCCGACGCGATTCGAACGCGTGACCCACTGATTAAAAGTCAGTTGCTCTACCGGCTGAGCTACGGGATCATTTCATTTTTCAGCTATACTAAACATCAATACAGTTTTTATCCGTTTTAATCAAACTAAAATTTTCATGTGTGGTTAAATAAATTATATAATATACTGCGTTAGTGATAATTTAGTTAAAAAATCTATGAACAATTTAAAAAAATTTCCAAAGGAAAACCTCTTGTTAATTTTCAGTTCACAGATTTATTTGGATGGTGTGACGTATAACGCTAAGGAGACAAAAAAATAGAGAAGTGTGTACACCCTGCGGAATTTGTACACTATTTAGCAATAGCCTAATAGATAAATATTTCTTGCATTTCAGCCTGAGTGATTTATGCTTTAAGCAAGAATTACCTGGGGGTATAGCTCAGCTGGTAGAGCATCTGTTTTGCACGCAGAAGGTCAGCGGTTCGATCCCGCTTGCCTCCACCAGTCTATACAGCTCTAGCTGCCACAAAACCTGTCAAAGCAGCTTATTTTAATCTATGAGGATTTTATACTATTTCCCTGAAAATCTCTATTTCTTTTCGTAACTTTTCTCTACACAAGTAATGTTGGTTATTACAATTGTAATATATACTAACTTAACAATAAATTAATCAATAAATGTTAGAACCTGTTAAGGATCTCGAAAATATGAGGTAAAATAAGCATAGTTAAGAAAGAGGTATATCTATGCAAAAAAGCTATCCAAGAGATATAAGTAAAGAACAATTTGAAAAAATTAGACCAATACTGG
>NZ_JAPQLK010000048.1:0-2680 GCF_028981785.1 Wolbachia endosymbiont of Drosophila leontia | reverse complement strand
TGAGAAGGAACTGCTACTCAAGTGTTATTTGCTTAACAAATTTACTGAAATAGGCATGGCTAAGTTTGAGATAGCTTCATGAATTTATTGTACGTTACCTACTATCCGAAGAGCGATGCAACAAAGCCCACTGGGATCCAGGAGAAATATGGTCAAGCGCTGGAATGACACCATCACTTAAATAATGGTTATATGAAGAACTCAATACACCAAAACGTAACACTACTATAAGCCCCTCGTCGGTAGATTCCATTACATATCCGTAAGTAGACTGCTTGTTTGTGCTTGCGATAGGCTTATAATCCTTATCGTTGTACGAAATAAAGAGTGTTGCTCCCTTCCAATTCTTTTCCTCACTAATTAAAGTAAAGCTTGCACTATTACCTTTAATATCCGGTAAATCTATCATTTCTACGATGGTTTTGCTAATGTGAGAGGGAGGGTATTCCTTCAGCATAAGTGACCTTGTTGAAGGAAAAGAAAGCTCATATATAGAGTGATCATAACCAACGCCAATTACTTGAATGGACATGCTTTCGAATTTTGTTTTTATAATTCTCACCGTATGCTTTTTCTCACCGTCTAAAATCGTTATTACATCACTTGGCACAAGCCACGCATATTTTATCGGCAGCTTGAAATTGTATATATTTCTCTCTTGCCACGAAGAATAAAGTAAAACCTCAGCTATATTTTGCGCCTCTCCCTCCTCCATAATGAGCGGTATTTCAACTGTTATAGCAGCGCCTTGCTTTGGCAACTCAGCATATTTAACATCAATTGGATAGCCAAAATTGCGATTAAAATAAACGACGTTAACTTTATTGTTTAAATCTAATTGACTGATATTAGCAAGTTTTGAATTGTTACTGAAAACCATTTCACCAATTGGTATTCCAGTCGTAACTCCCCTGCCCTTTTGGACAAATTTCAGTTTAGAGTCCTGTTCAACCACATCAAAAAAATAGCAACTTTGCAGCATTTTAATAATTGAACGTACCGATTGCTGGTCATTTATTACATATCCAGACAATAATCCTTTAACATCACTCGTATCGAACTGATCGCTTTTTAAACCTGCTTTTTGTAATAGATCCGATAAAACATCGGAAATATTAAGCTGTGAAAGCTTTCCCTGAATCCAATGTCCTGTCTGCCAATTATGGCAGTCAGTCCACATATCACACAAATTGGGGAAATAAGGAAATGGCCTTGCATCCCACGCCCAGAGAAACATTTTTTCTACCATTTCCGAGCTTTGCCACTTCTTTAGCGTTCCTTCAATTGCAATTTTTTGCGAAAGAAAGCTCACCTCTCCGTTTGAATATCGTGGATATTTGCTCTCTATGCTGCCTTTGTCAACAAACACATTTGGCTCATTAGTGCAGCCGTTCATACTGGGAAATCTATACTCAGTAAACCATATTTTTTTCATTTTTGGTTGCCATTTCGTTTTACTACCACCTGGATTTATGTGAGTTTCACTCCACCATTTTGCTATGTTTTTCCACGCATACCTGCTGTCGTTATACTTTACTCTTTCAGGCTCACCCTTTGAGTAATCATAGAAATAATCATACCCCACTCCACTGCTCCAACCACCCATTACATCTTCCACGGAATAACCAAAAGGAGGCTCTGGACCATCAGTCAGTGGAAAATAAGCATCTATGCCAACAACGTCGATATACTCTGAAGACCACAGTTCATCCATATTATACCAACCATCATATGAGTGGTATTCGCTCCAATCTGCAGCGTAGGTAACTGTTACTTCTTTTCCAAGATTAAGTTTTATCTGCTTTGCAAGCTTGACCAGCTCTATAACGGCAGGGTAATTCCCTTGTTCATCCCTGATTTTGGTAAGTTGCGCAAATTCAGAACCAATGATAAACCCTTCCACTTTAGTTTGTTTGGCAATGCTTGCATAATGCTCTATAAATTTGTTGTACTGATTCTTAAAAAAATCACTTATATCTTCAGGAGTCCCGCTCAACCTTCCTCGCCACCCTTTGTTCTTTGTATCAAGTAAGGGCATTGGATAGAGCATCACCTTGTAGCCTCTGCTGTGTAGCTCTTCTATATATCTTATCAACGCTGCATCACTAACTGTGCCACCATACCTTGGGTTTCCACTCGCATCTTTTGAAATTAGCTGAGCATTATCTCTGGTTACACCCCCTACTTGCCAATCATCAGGTAATATTGCGGAATCATCTTGAAATTCAACTGCAGGATATATTTTACAATCTTTAATGTTCAGATCATTCACAAACCAATTGACTACTACCGATACCCACTCAACATTTGGTAAATCTCCCTTTAATTGATCCAAAGAAAGCATTGCATCGCTCTTTTTAGTGTGGTTGTTGTGATTTACCCTTTGCGCCAGCCCATATGGGATATATTGGTTGCTGCTTATTTTCTCTTGCGCGATTTTCTTCTGTATTTTTGTATCATATACAAACTCTCCTGAGCCTGGTGTTATATTGATATTCCGAATATTTTTTGCTACTGAAAATTCATTTGACTTTACTGCAGTTTGCACTTCAAACGTAAATACCGGAACATGATTATTATAGTCTGCTAAAGGAAAATTCTTGATGACTATGTAAGAACCTGTTAAGGATCTCGAAAATATGAGGTAAAATAAGCATAGTTAAGAAAGAGGTATATCTAT
>NZ_JAPQLK010000047.1:4986-5083 GCF_028981785.1 Wolbachia endosymbiont of Drosophila leontia | reverse complement strand
AACTGTTGAGGTAATAAAGCGAAGTGAATTACATTCTTTCGTTGTATTGCCAAAGAGATGGGTTGTTGAGCGATCTTTTGCTTGGTTAGAAAAATGT
>NZ_JAPQLK010000047.1:0-4973 GCF_028981785.1 Wolbachia endosymbiont of Drosophila leontia | reverse complement strand
AAAATTGCGAACGTAAACTCAACACCAGCTTGCAAATGATTGTCCTTTCCTTCATTTCTCTCCTATTACGAAGATTTTAAACAGGTTCTTAGCACAGATTCCGCTAACTAGTAGCGGAATGACGAATTTGTCGTTTTACAGCCACTTGGATAACAATTTGCCACTAAATAGTAGGAAATTCAGTAGCTTACAATGAATAATTGAAGTTTTTAATCAGGAAAAATACATAAGTAAATCATGTAGCTATAATCATTGTAAGCAACAATGAAAAAGTGCGGAAGTAGAAATTTGGGTTGACAAAATAAGAAAAAATATAGTATATTAATAATATTGATATTAACTTAAACTAATTATGCCAGCAGTAGTAAAGACAACATACAAAGACCGTCAAAATTAAAAAAAGCAAAAGAAATTCTGCTAGCTCCTGTAAGGTGGCTAATCACAGGTTTATTTATAGTATTACTTATAATGCTCATTATCTCGGCCCTAGTCTTTATTCTAGCCTTCATGGCATTGGATAAACTGTATCATCTTGCAGGAGGCAAAGCACCAGAATGGTTAGAGCAAAGAGCCGAAGCATTTATGGAGGCAGCACGTGTCCCACAAACAACACATGATACTGATGTAAGTAATGCAATCAGTATTAACATTCAAAAGCCAAGAGAAAACTATGGTGAACCTGATGTTGATGATAAGTTTATAGAGGAAATAGAAGGATTTATTGATCAGTTAGAGTGCATAGCAAATGGCACACAAAAAGCTGCAGATAAAGATCAACTTACAGAAGATGAGAAAAAACATACACTTGAGTGCTTGAAGCGTATGAAAAATAACCCTGATACACATAGTGGAAGCGGGTTAACATTGAAGCAAGTTTTAAATTTAGTTTGGAAGGCTTGCAACGATCAAACTAGAGCAAATAATATAGATATTAATACCTGCATATCACAGAGAAAATATCAATTGGTTAAACATTTAGTAGAATCACAAACAGAATGCGGAGTGCGTGATGGTCGTGGTTCAAGTACATGTTTTACTGGCACCTTTAACAGTATTGTCTCTTCCTTGTACATTTTTGAAGAGTTTTCCTTCTTGCAAAAAGCAGATAATAATATTATAAAGCGGGCATTTGAAAATGAGCTGCAAAAAAAGGGAGAAGAACTATTTAATCAGCTTTCTAATGATAAAGAAAAAAAAGAAGTTGCAGAAGCTTTAAGTAATCCTTCTACAAATTTCTTTTCAAGCTATGCAGAGTCATTTAAAAACCACTCTGCACGTGCAGTTTTAGGTGATAAAGAATGCGACAAATTAGTTAAAACTCATTTTAGTAATCTTCAGTACAATAAAACAATATCACGCTTTACCTAAAGTAATCACTTAACTAACGGCAAAGTGATACCATGCTGATTCATATATTTTCCTTTCATATCATCATATGATTTCTCACACTCACTTTCGCCGTTTAAAAATACGAATTGGCATGCGCCTTCATTAGCGTAAATTTTCGCGGGAAGCGGAGTGGTGTTTGAGAATTCGAGTGTGACATGACCTTCCCATCCAGGTTCTAAGGGAGTAACGTTTACTATAATTCCACATCTTGCGTAAGTTGATTTACCAACACAAATGACCAGTACATTCCTTGGTATACGAAAATATTCCACTGTACTTGCAAGCACAAAGCTATTTGGTGGAATTATGCATACGTCTGTTTCTTTATCTATAAAACTATTCTCAGAAAAATTTTTAGGGTCCACGATGGCTGAATTAACGTTAGTAAAAATTTTAAATTTATTATCCACTCTTGCATCGTAACCGTAAGATGATAGTCCGAAAGATATAACACCTTTGCTGCTTTTGTGATTCACAAAAGGCTCTATCATTCCAAAGTTTTCAGCTTTTTCTCTTATCCATTTATCTGGCATAACTGCCATAACTGTTCCTTAAAGTTGTGTAATACTTACGATAATATAAAATAAAATTTAAATGTAAACTGTAGCTTTTGTCATGCAATTAAAGCTTTTCAGTTTGATGTTTTGTTACAATAATTAGATTTATGTTCTTAACTAAAAATAATGCTTAGAAACTTTCTCCTGATTTTTGTATTCGTATTATTCACGCCGCCGTCAAATGCTGATGCCAGGAAATACATCAGAATTGTTGGATCTTCAACTGTTTTTCCTTTTATCTCGTTTATAGCCGAGGAGTTCAACCGTGTATTCCCTTTTAAGACTCCAGTTGTGGAATCAATAGGAAGCGGATCAGGATTCAAAATGTTTTGCTCAGGAATAGGGGAAGACACTCCAGACATCACCACTTCATCTCGCCCTATGAAGGAAGTAGAAAGAGAACTATGTAAAAGAAATAAAATTAACGAAGTGATAGAGATCATCATTGGCTATGATGGAATTGTCATTGCAAATTCAAATCAAAGCCATAGATTTGATTTCACAAAGAAGGACTTATTTGAAACTTTATCTGCATATTCTCAGGAAAATGATAAATTAGTAAAAAATAATAAGAAGTTTTGGTCTGATGTAAATCAAGCCTTACCAAAAACAGAAATTGAAATTTATGGTCCACATCAAAATACAGGCACATACGAAACTTTGGTTAATTCTATTATGCTTGATCAATATTCATGCATGAACTCGAGAATTTTCAAAGAGAATTATAAAGATCAGGGAGAAAGAAAGCAAGCATGTGGTAATACAAGGGATGACGGAAGGTATATAGAAGTTGGAATTAATGAAAACATAATAATACAAAAATTGAAAAGTAACAAGAACGCTTTAGGGATATTTAGTTTTAGCTTTTTAATGAGGAATCAAGATAAAATACAAGGGAGCACAATTGCAGGAATTGAGCCAACTTACGAAAATATATCATCGGGAAAATATATATTAGCAAGACCTCTATACCTTTATATAAAGAAAAAACACCTGGATACTGTTGATGGATTAAGAGAATTCATAAAAGAAATTATAGATTCGATCGGCATTGAAGATGGGTACCTATCTAGGCTTGGTCTAATTCCACTTTCAAGTGAAGATATAAAGAAAGCTTCAGCAAAGGTTTATGATATAACGTGACGGCAACGTTTCTTTTATATCCTTTGTTCTAGCGTAGTCAGACCCAGCGCGGCGCGCTGGGATGACAATGGATTACTGATTAGGCAGTTCTGCGTTGTTGCAACACCCAGAAACAACCGGGTTCAAACTTTTCGTATTTGGACTTTCTGATTTCTCACAAACTCCTCCAATATAAGCTAGTACAGCCAATGCTGAAACTGCTGAAACTTCTAAAACTAATGCAACTACAGGATATGCCAGCACATAGGCTGCAATAGCACCAACTACGCCTAGAGCAATCTTCCCTTTGTGTTTACTCAAGAAGGTTGTATCGTTCTTTGCTGGGGTTTTGTTGCTACCATTTACTGGGGTTTGTTTGCCAGTAGACTCACTGTTTTGTTCCTTTTCTTTTGAAGGAGCCTTTAGAACATCTATTATCTTTTCCATATTTTCTTTGTTTTTTGACTTATGGTCCTCAGCCCACTTTAATAGAGACATTCCATATACCTGTATGTTAACATTAGCCCCGCTTTTCACTAGAGCTTCGAATGTCTCTAAATCGCCACGTTCAACAGCCTTAGATATTGGAGTCATTCCATCTGCACCCGCTGTGTTAACATCAGCTTTTGCTTTTTCTATTAGAAGATCTACTAGACCTCTATTAATAGGATCATCAAATTTCTTTTCAATAGCAATAATCAATGGAGTCAATCCATTTTCATCTACTGCATTAACATCAGCCCCTACTTTATTAGAAAATTTGCCACCTTTAAATCTGCACGGTCAAAAGCAGTCGTTAATAATGTGTGTTCGCGATCAGGAACAGTAGTAAACACATGATCTAAACTAAAACTCCCTTTTTCTCGCTCTTTATATGCATCTGAATCTGGTAATAATTGACCTTTTATTGCTTTAATTACGTCATCCTGACTTAGGCTGTCGTTAGTATTTATGGACTCTTCTGATGCGTTGTATATTTTTGAAAACTGTTCATACTCCATATTTTACCTCTATTCTCTATAATAAGTCTCATTATCACACATATTTACAAGTAAGTCAAATATATTGTTAATAACTGTTGCAACAAAGTGCTTGACGTTAGAATAGCTTTTATGGTTTTGTATAGCTAGAAAGTAACTCTATGGAACGCTTACGCTCAATTGTATTTATTGTGGGAATATTCCTATTGCTGTTTAGCTTAGCAATGCTTATTCCTGCTGTTACCAATAAGTATCTCAGCTACGAATGGAAAAATTTTCTCGCTGGATTCATAATTACCTGCACATCTGGCGTAACTTTTATTTTACTCGGTAAATTAAGTAGATTACATGGCATGCCAGCAATTTTTGCGATTACTAGTTGCACCTGGATTGCCTTGTCTCTGTTTGCAGCTATTCCTTTCTATTTTGATAATCTGAGCTATGTTGATGCATTATTCGAAACGATATCTGGCATCACAACCACAGGGGCAACTATATTTAATGATATTGAAAAGCAATCTCCGGGAATATTGCTGTGGAGAGCAATGCTACATGGCATAGGTGGTTTTGGTGTAATCACTTTAGGAATTGCAGTTTTTCCTATTCTCAAGATTCTCAGCCTAAATAATTTACTTTATTCTGAATATTCAGATGCTACCAAAAGGAAGTTGCCGAACACACGAAGCGTAGTGATTCATGTTACGGCAATATATTATGGCTTAATTTTGTTATGCATATTTTCCTATTATCTAGCTGGTATGCCACTGTTTGATGCAATATGTCACGGAATGTCTGCTGTATCAACTGGTGGATTTGCTAACCATAATGATTCTATAGGACACTATAATAACCCTATGTTAGAACCTGTTAAGGATCTCGAAAATATGAGGTAGAATAAGCATAGTTAAGAAAGAGGCATATCTAT
>NZ_JAPQLK010000046.1:0-6073 GCF_028981785.1 Wolbachia endosymbiont of Drosophila leontia | reverse complement strand
TTTTCTTTCTGCTACTCTCCAGTATTGGTCTAATTTTTTCAAATTGTTCTTTACTTATATCGCTTGGATAGCTTTTTTGCATAGATATACCTCTTTCTTAACTATGCTTATTTTACCTCATATTTTCGAGATCCTTAACAGGTTCTAAGAAATTTTGATTTGGTAAAGGTGCTTCAAACTCTCTATGTGTTTCATTTATTGATTGCTCAAATTTTTGGAACTCCTTTTCCCACTTTAAATTTATCTGTCCTGTAATGTCCTCATCTTTGCGTAAAGGGCCAATAAAATACCAGATTAAATTTTTTTCCTCCAATTGTTTTATAGTCTCTTGAAAGCTGCTACAAGATTCAATCACATCTAAAATATCCTTTTTCTGCTGTTCATCTACATCTAAACTTTGACTTTCAGCTATAAATACATTTTCGTTTTCCTGTGGCATAATTTTACATTTTAAAAAATATACTATAATATTAACAGATTTCTTTAAAAAGTCAACTAATTGTTGGATAAATAAACTTGAGCATTTGGCCAAAATGTTATATAGTAGCCACCTCAAGAGGTACAGTATGGACAATACCATTATAAGAAAATACGATATCAGAGGTATAATAGGCAAAGACTTGCAGATTAATGATGGGTACGAGATAGGTAGAAAGTTTGGCCAAACCGTAGCTAGTGTTTGTGTCGGCTACGACAGCAGAATAGATTCACCAGGTATAGAAGGAGAATTAATTAGGGGCTTAACTTTATCCGGTGCAAATGTTATACGCGTTGGACTATGCTCTTCACCTATGCTTTACGCTGCAACACAAATCACACAGGCGGATCTTGGTATCATAATAACTGCCTCTCATAACCCCAGCGAATATAATGGCTTTAAATTTTTTAGTAATAAAAAAGTCTTCTCAGATCAAGAAATGAAGGAAATTATAAGCAGTCCAATTAAAAACAGCACAAGAATTGGAAGCTTAATTAACATAAATATATATAGTGAGTACATTAGCATATTGAAAAGTGCAGTGAAGAACGATACTACACAGAAATTAAAAATAGCCTGGGATTGTGGAAATAGTCCAGCAAGTGGAATTATAAGGTATATTGAAAAGATCTTGCCTGGTCATACGCACATCGTAACCAATAACTCTATAGATGGGGCATTTCCACTGCATGATCCAGATCCCATAGAGGAAAAAAATCTTGCTCAATTAATTGACATTGTGAAGGAATATGGATGTGATCTTGGCATTGCGCTAGATGGCGATAGCGATAGGGTGCGCTTAATTGATAATAAAGGCAACGTTGTTTCCAATGACCATTTATTTATAATTTTTGCACGTGAAGTGTTGGAGGAATATCCAGAAAGCAAAGTTATTGCTAACGTAAAAATGAGTATGAAAGTGCATGATTTTGTTAGCAAGTTAGGAGGGCAAGTTATCACCTGTGCTACTGGACATTCACTAGTTAAGAAGAAGATGGTAGAGGAAGAGGCAAAGTTTGCTGGTGAATTAAGCGGGCACTTCTTCTTTTCTGAGCTAAGTTTTGATGATGGGCTATATTCTGCTGTTAAAGCAGTTGACATTTTGCTTAAGAAAAACCAAAGCCTATCTCAGGTGATTGAGGATTTACCGAAGTTATATATCACTCATGAAGTGAAGATTGTAGTGAAAGATGAGAAAAAGTTTCAAATAATTGAGTCAATAAAGAAAACACTGGAGCAGCAAAATATTGTATTTTCAGATCTTGATGGTGTTAAGGTAACCGATAATAAAGGTTGGTGGCTTCTTAGGGTATCAAATACGCAAAACTGCATTACAGCAAGATGCGAAGGAGAGACTTTAGAGGGTTTTGAACTTACTAAAAAGGTTTTGTTCCATTACATTGATGAAGCAAGGTCTTTAAATTGTAGCTACTCACAGAAATAAATTTGATTTATAAAATTGACATGAAAGTATAAAGATAAATAGGCTAAATGTACTTATCACCTGGTCAGGCTGCAGCATTATTTCGTGTAACCGTTTGCGGGTCCACTTAATTCTGCAATTCTTTGATCTCACTCATGGAGAGGCCAGTAAACTTAACAATAGTGGTGACATCAACATTATTAGCCAGCATTGTTTTTGCAACTTCAATTTTTCCTTCCTTTTTAGCATCATCAAGTTTTTGTTCAAGAACAGCCCGTTCATCACGAATACGTTTTATTTCCTGTTCGTAGGCAATAAATTCTTTCTCTGACCAGTTGAATCTATTTAGTTCTTCATATGCCTTTTTAATTATTACATCACTACCTATTATCTTTTCCAATTCTTCTTCGCTAGTTTCATCTGCATATTTAAAATAATAGATCCATTTTTCAACTATACTCTCCAATTGGTCTTCTTTAGTTTTAGGAAATTTTGGTAACTCAATAAATGTAAAATAAAAATCTTTTAAATCATGTTCATAGCTATCTTTGTCTAACATTACATGATCTGACTTATACTCAGATTTATTAGGAAAGAGAATACAATCAGCAATAGCTATAAAAATGATTTCTTTAAGATCCTGATATTGATCACCTTTATCAGCTTGCCTTGAATAAGCTTTAGCAGCGTAATATTGAGCGCGTTTTTCAAAGCCTTTAGTTTTGGCAACTTGCATTTCGACTATTACTTGCACCCCATTTTCATCCCTGCAAAGAACATCAACGATACTTTGTTTTTTAGAGGCAATTTCAGCATCTTGAATAGTGCTGAGGAATTCTATTTCTTTTATTTCATCTTTGCCAGTGAACCCCAAAATATCATTGAGAAAGTGAATGAGGATGTCTTTATTTTTTTCAGTACCAAAAATACGCCGGAACGCAACATCATTCTTGGGGTCGAGAAATTTAGAAAGAGCCATAAAAAAATTTTTAAATGTATCTTTACATTATATATTCTTATTGATAATAATTCAATAATTTGTCATCTTTTTTGTTAACTTTACTGATGTTGCCAGAAGGAACGTTGTTGCAAAATTTTGTAAAATTTATTATCCTAAGGTTTCAAGTTCTCACGGGTTTATTGGAACTATATGTACAATGTGTTTATCAGTGAAAATCTGGAGAAAATGATGGGGGAAAAGTTGATACATTACTTTAGCCAGGGTAAATGCGAAGGCAATGCAGAAATGAAAAATCTGCTGGGAGGAAAGGGGGCAAATTTAGCAGAAATGTGCAGTGTTGGCATTCCTGTTCCACCTGGTTTCACAATTTCCACCTCTGCTTGCAAAGTCTATTATCAAGACAATAGATCTTCTGTTATCCAAGTAGCTGACTACTCGGATCCAGAAAAAAATGTGGTCACGCACTGGAATGACATATGTAGTGGAATCAAAAACTACATGGCGATGCTCGAAAATGACATCGGTTGTAAATTTGGGGATTTAAATAATCCTTTATTAGTTTCAATACGCTCTGGTAGTGTTAGTTCAATGCCGGGCATGCTTGATACTATTTTAAATGTTGGTCTAAATGATGAAACCGTTGTTGGGCTTGCAAAAAAAAGTGGCGAACGTTTTGCTTACGATAGCTACTGCCGTTTCATCATGATGTACTCCAATGTTGTACTACAGCTTGATCATCACCTATTTCAAGATGTTGTTGATAATGAGCAGCAAAAGAGTGGAGCAAAAAGCTTAGCTGATCTTGATGTTGATGTTTTAAAGAGAATTGTTAACGATTTTAAAAAGATAGTATATGAAAAAACTGAGAAACATTTCCCGCAGAACGTTGAAGAGCAATTGTTAAACTCAGTTAATGCAGTATTTGCCTCTTGGAAAAATGATAGGGCTGTTTCCTATAGAAGAATACATAATATTCCTGAAAACCTTGGAACAGCGGTCAACGTGCAAGCAATGGTTTTTGGTAATTTAAATGATAATTCTGCAACTGGTGTGATATTTACACGAAATCCTTCAACTGGAGAAAAAAAATACTTTGGTGAATTTCTGATTAATGCTCAGGGTGAGGATGTGGTTTCTGGTGTTTATACTCCTATGCCAATTGACGGAGAGCAAAAAAACACCATGGAGAAGTTGCTGCCAAGTGTCTACCGAGAATTATGCGTGGTATGTGAAAAACTTGAAAGGCATTATAAAGACATGCAGGATATCGAATTTACTGTGCAGGACGGTAAGTTATGGATTTTGCAGACTAGGTCTGGCAAGCGCACGGCTGAAGCTGCTATTCGCATAATAGTTGATATGGTAAACGAAGGAACGATTACAAAAGAAGGAGGAATATTGAGAATTGATCCAAAAACTTTTGACAATTTATTGCATCCAGTTCTTGACGTTAAGGGTGATCAGAAAGTAATAGGGAAGGGACTGCCGGCTTCTCCAGGGGTTGCTTCTGGATATGTAGTGTTTAGTGCAAGTGATGCTGAAAAAGCTGCAGAGCAGGGTAAAAAAGTGATTTTAGTAAGGTCAGAAACGAGTCCTGAAGATATTAATGGAATGAATGCTGCAAGTGGCATAGTAACAGCACGGGGAGGGATGACCTCGCATGCTGCTGTTGTAACCCGTGGAATGGGTAAGCCATGCATTTGCAGTGTGAGTGGACTTTATATCGATAAAGGTGGAACTTTCTTTTCTGTAGGGGATGCAAAAGTAAATAAAGGTGAACCAATTACCATCAACGGAGGAACAGGGGAGGTTATGCTTGGCATTCTTCCTACAATTTCACCTGAATTATCGCAAGAATTCAAAACGATAATCAACTGGATAGATGAAATCAAAACGATCAAAGTGAGAGCGAACGCTGATACTCCAAAAGATGCAAAAATTGCAAAAGAATTCGGTGCAGAAGGTATAGGCTTATGTCGCACAGAACATATGTTTTTCGCTAGTGATAGAATCGAATTCATTCAAAAATTGATAATAGCTGACGATGAAAATGAAAGGGCAAATGCGCTCATTAAACTAGAAGAAATGCAAAAGTCTGATTTCAAAGAAATATTTTCTATTATGGAGGGCAGGGAAGTCACTATACGGTTGCTTGATCCACCTTTGCATGAATTTTTACCCAATGATCAGTCTACTATAGAAAAAATTGCCAAATCACTTAGTAAGTCAGTTGAGTCAGTAAAAAATAAAATAGCACAGTTATCAGAAAAGAACCCAATGCTTGGCCATCGAGGTTGTAGACTTGCTATTTCTCATCCTGAAATATATAGCATGCAGATTAGGGCAATACTTAGTGCTGCAAGTGAATTAAAGAAAGAAAAGAAGATAGAAGTGGAGCCTGAAATAATGATTCCTTTTATTATGAGCGAGAAAGAATTTATTCTGATATGCGAGCTAGCAAAGAAAGAATCCTCTGTTATCTCAGCTGGGATCCAGACGCAGATTCCAGCGTCACGCGCTGGAATGACATCAGACAAGGCTTATTCAATTGGAACGATGATAGAACTACCAAGAGCAGCACTGATTGCTGATAAGTTAGCAAAACATGCAGAGTTTTTTAGTTTTGGCACTAATGATTTAACGCAAACAACCATGGGACTTTCAAGAGATGATTCAGTTAATTTCCTCGATTCTTATAAGGAAAGCAACATATTCGAAAACGACCCATTTGAAGTGCTGGACATCGAAGGGGTAGGGGAGTTAATCAAGATAGCCATTGAAAGAGGCAAAAAAACCCGAAAAGAAATAAAACTGGGTATATGTGGAGAGCATGGAGCAGATCCAAAATCTATAGAGTTTCTCATCGAATCAGGGGTAGATTATGTTTCATGCTCACCCTATAGAGTACCGATTGCAAAGTTAGTGGCAGCACAGTTTAGTGTTAGATCTAAATTTGCTAGGTAAGTATAGTGGCAGTGTTGGCTACTCATATGGTTTGAGTCCACCAGAGGGTGTCATTCCAGCGCGTGACGCTGGAATCTAGTTTTTATTATGGCCTTTTGGATCCCAGTGGGCTTTGTTGCATCGCTAGCTATGATGGATTAAAGATAAAAAAAGGTGGAGTATATCAGTAGCTTATTATTCTGGTATTTACAACAAGAACGGTCAGTGAATACCTAAATTTGAGTAAAAGAAATTTCACTACCACTCA
>NZ_JAPQLK010000045.1:114-7019 GCF_028981785.1 Wolbachia endosymbiont of Drosophila leontia | reverse complement strand
CATTTTTTAAGTTGGCGTTTTTTTATGTTTTAAACGCTTTATAAGCGCGTTTCAGCTTATGTAGGTAGAAATTTTATAAGACATAAGGTGCACATAGTGCAAAAAATTAGACATGAGACGCCAGATACGTGAGTTTTTTTGTCATTTAATCTGTACAGAGAAGATAAATAAATAGCTTCACTACCGTGATAAGAGGGCTGGCGGAGTTTGTCAAGCAAGTTTTTTTGTTTCTGCGGGCTACCTGAGTCTATTGATTTCATTAGAGCCGAAACTCTTGAGACCTAGGTGATAATTCTATCTAAAAGAATGCCGAAAAAGAGCAGCAACCCTACGTAGGAATTATTTTTGAATATGGACATGCATTGACTGGGATCGTCAGGATTGAAATTTTTGTATTGGCGGTGAAATATGAACCCTACAGCAAGTAGAGCAATATAAAAAATGTTATTTAATGATGATAAGATACCAGCATATAGCCACGTCATAAGAGATATTAAATAAAATCTTTTCAACCAAGATTTTGTTGTATCACCAAAATATAATGCGGTAGATTTCATCCCGAGTTTTTCATCATCTTTTTTATCTTGATGGGCGTATATGGTGTCATAGCTAAGTGTCCAAAAGACGCATCCTATATAAAACAGCAAGGATTCTGTACTGATCTGGTTTGTTATTGCTGCTGAGCCCATGAGCGATCCCATATTGAAGGTAAACCCTAAGAACAATTGTGGCCACCAAACATACCGCTTTAATAAAGGGTAAGTAGCTATCATACACATTGAGATTATTCCAAGTATAAGTGTAGTTTTATTAGTTAATAATAAGATTACCAGGGCAATAGACAGTAGCAGTGAAAGTAAAGCTAAAGCCTGCTTTATGTTTAATGCACCACTTGCAAGTGGCCTATATTTTGTTCGTTCAACGTGCGCATCTATTTTTCTATCGAAGATATCATTGATTATGCACCCTGCGGGTCTCATTAAAAATGCACCCATAGTAAACAAAACAAGGAGAAAAAGAACCTGATACGATAGAGAAGTTGAGGCTAAAAGAATACCGCTCAAACTGGGAAATAGCACAAGCCACAAACCCGTTAAACTGTGCAACCTCATTAATGAAAAGTAACGATTGAAATGCATTAATTAAGTGTGATTATGTAATATTTTGCTTACATTAACAAAATTATCGAACGCTAAGTCAGGCTTGAAAACTAGTTCAGGTATAAATCGCAAATCAACATAACACAATATAGATTTACGTATTGACCATGCAGATTGGTTCATTTCATTAACAACAGTATTAATATCACAATTATTCTCAGAAGGATCTCCAGTGCGTCTTTTTTCTGGATCTAAGTAGTCAGCTACTTGAATATTCAATGAAGATAACACAATATATACATCTGCTTTTTTCAAATCTTTACTTAATTTTACGTCAGATACCGCTACATTTTTATTGAACACCTTACCTTCCATTAGAATTCTTGATATTGCTCTATGCAATACCGATGCTATCCTTAGGTTTCTAATTTCCTTTTTCATATCCAGCTACTATAACACCCTTTCTTCTTGCACTAATTGATAAGCTTCCAAAATATCTCCAACTTTAATATCGACATTACCCTCTAGTGATACTCCGCATTCAAAGTTTACACCTACTTCTTTAACATCATCTTTAAATCTACGTAGTGCTTTTAACTTTCCTTCATGCACCAATTTGCCACCACGCACTACCTTAATTAAAGAATCTTTTTTTATGACTCCATCACTTACATAACATCCAATGATATTACCAGCTTTAGATACATTAAATATCTGCCTCACAGATGCAAAGCCAACACGAACCTCTCGTGTAACAGGCTTTAACATTTTAGTTAAATACATTCTCATGTCGTCAATGAGCTCGTATATTATGTTATAAGTATGTATTTCTACACCTTTTTGTTTTGCCAAGTCCCTTATTTTTGAATCCACTTTTACATTAAAAGCTAAAATTACTGCACTTGATGCTTCTGCAAGCAGCACATCTGAATCTGTTATCCCTCCTACTGCTTTGTGTAGGATATTTAATTTCACTTGGTCTTTACCGAGTTTATCAATTGAACTTGATATTGCTTCAATAGAACCAGTTACATCGCACTTTAAAACTACAGATAGTTCTTCTGTTTCGCTGTTATTACGACTGAATATATCTAAATTATTGTCGCCCAAATCTTCTTTCTTTTTCCTGATTAACTCTAGCCTGTATTCAACAATTTCACGCGCCTGCTTTTCAGAATTTACAACAACAAATTTATCTCCAGCATTTGGCACACCATTTAGACCAGTAATTTCAATTGGAGCGGAGGGTAGTGCTGCTTTTTCTCTTTGACCGGGGTGATTAACCATACTACGTACTTTGCTGTATGTTGTACCAACTACCAATATATCACCAACCTTTAACGTTCCTTCCTCAACTATCAATGTGGCTGATATTCCTTTCGCTTTATCTATTTTGGATTCTATTACCCATCCAAGTGCTCGACAATCTTCTATTGCTTCTAGCTTCATTAATTCAGCGATTAACAAAATCGTCTCTTCTAGTTTATCTAAATTAGTTTTCTTTTTTGCTGATACTGGCACAATCATAACATCACCACCAAGCCCTTCAGGGATGAGATCATATTGAGGCAAACTATTAATTATTTTTTCTACATCACCAGGCTCAGATTTATCAATTTTATTAATAGCAACTATAATGGAAACATTTGCTGCTTTTGCATGATTTATTGCTTCAACTGTTTGTTTCATGATTCCATCGCCAGCTGCAACTACTATTACAACTATATTAGTAATATTGGCACCACGTGCACGCATCGCAGTGAACGCTTCATGTCCTGGTGTATCAATAAAGGTAATTTTTTGCTTATCTTTTGTCGTTATTTGATAAGCACCTATGTGTTGAGTTATGCCACCTGACTCTCTTTCTGCAACATTAGATTCACGAAATGCATCGAGCAATGAGGTTTTACCATGATCGACGTGTCCCATAAAAGTGACGATTGGTGGTTTAGGTTTTTTAGGCAGGCTTTCTCTGCCTTCTATAAAAAATAAATCTTTTTCTCTGTTGGTATCGCTCACTCGTTTAGCCATATGATTAAATTTTTCCACTATTTCACATGCTATATCTGGATCCACCAGATCATCTACTCTATAACTCTCACCGACTTCTTCTTTGAACATTTTTAGCACACTCTTGCTATCTTCTGCCATGCTAATAGATAACTTCCTGATAGTTATTTTGTCTGGTATAATAACTTCTCTTGATATATTTTTACCCTTGGCAAACTTTGACTTTCTACTTCTTATACCAAATCTTTGCTTAAATACAGGGGGTTGTTCAGTTTTTTCATCTATTGCCTGTGCAATTACCAGTTTAGAATGCTTAGAATATATATCTTTGTTGACTTTAGAAAACTTTTTATCGTCGCCCTCATAGTCAATATTATCTTCTTTTAGTTCAACTAAGTGAGTATCACTTAAAACTTGCTTATTTATTTCTTTAGATAAAGTGTCCGCTTCATTTTTCTCGTCAATCTCTTTATTGCTGTCTTCTTTTGCTGTTTTCTCTTTTTCTTCTCTCTGATTTTTTTCTTTCAGCAAAGCAGCATTCTGCACAGCATTAATGCGGAAAATTTGTTCTTTCTCTGTTAAAGAACCTAATTTACTCTCGTCAAACAAATTATGTTCTTCTGCATCGTGAGATTTTTTTCTTCTTTTTTTTACTATTGTAGCTCCAGTACTTGGGCTAGTTGAAGAGTTTAAATTGAGGTCTAATTTAAGCTTGCTTAAACCTTGGAGCGTTAATTTTTTATCACTGATATCTTCATTATTCATATTATTTTATTATATTAATCCAAGCTTTTTACGTGCTTCTATGATTATTGAATCTACTGTATCTTTTAGATCTTCTTTGCTATCGGATGAGGAAGAGAGTATGCTGCAAAACTCATAACTTGATAAATCTGCTATGTCCTCTAAAGTCTTAATATCATGCTTACTAAGAGCAATTTTATTGTCTATTGATAAAGTTAAATTGATTACATCATCCTCCATACCTAAACTTTTTAGCTCTTCTATTTTTCTATCATTTTCTGCTTTCAGGTACTTATTTGCTCTATTGTGAAGTTCGTTTGCAATATCTTCATTAAAGCCCTCTATTGAAGCAAGCTCTTTAATTGAAGCGCTAGATATGTCTTCTACACTTGAAAAACCTTCTGTTACCAATAGCTGACCCATAATCTCTTCTAAGTTTAAAGCTTCAGCAAATAAAGCTGAACATTGACTAAGTTCTTTACTTCGCCTTTCTGATTCTTGCTGAGTGCTTAATATCTCAATTTTCCATCCAACAAGCTCTGAAGCTAATCTTACATTCTGGCCCTTTTTTCCTATCGCTAAACTCAATTGATCTTCAGCAACTATTAACTCTATGCAATTTTCATTTTCATCAATAATAACCTTCGATACTTCTGCAGGAGTAATGGCTTTAATAACAAATTGACCCAAATCTGAGGAGTAATTTATAACGTCAATTTTTTCACCATTTAATTCGTGTATAATGGTTTTTATTCTATCTCCCTTAACTCCAACACAAGCACCTACTGGATCAATGTTCTTGTCAGGAGAGAAAACAGCAACCTTAGACCTTGAGCCGGCGTCTCTAGCTATACCTTTAATTATTACTAACCCATCAGCAATTTCTGGTATTTCTTGATTTAATAATGCCTCTAAAAAGCCTTCATGAGTCCTAGAAAGAATAATTTGACGTCCATCATCAGAGCGCTTAACAGTCTGTATATAAGTTTTAACCTTATCGCCTTCACGAAATGATTCACCACCGGTTAAATTTCGTAATGGAAGATATGCCTTAGTGCCATTTATGTCTATAATAAGATCTGAATATTCTACTTGTTTAACAATACCATACCCTATTTCTCCCACCTTATCTTTAAATTCCTCATATTGCTTTTTTGACTCTTCATCTTTAATTATTTGAGCAATTTTTTGCTGGGCAATTCTTGCTGAAGCAAGATCAGTGTTAAGAGAGAGTAATTCACTAACAGTATCTCCAATTTTTGCATCTTCTTTTATTAATTTAGCTTGTGTCAGCGTAATTGATTCGTACTCAGTATTCTCTTCTCTATTTGATTCGTCATCAATAACTTTTAGTTTTCTGTATGAAGTAACTTTGCCTGTGTTTCTATCTATATTAACTACAATTTTACTTTTGCTACCATATTTTTGATAAGCCACTGCTTCTATAGCACTTTCTAGTGCCTTTATTACAACATCAAAATCTAAACCTTTTTGAAGTGAAAGCTCTCCTGCTGTTTTTATTACATCAAGGCTTCCAACTATGTTATTCTTGTTACTTTTCTGCTTAACACTGCTTTTACGATTAGCAATCATAATAAATAAATCCAATGTAATTAGTTATAATTATAGCTCCAACGGGCAAAGAACACTATCTTAAATGCTAAATGATTGCTAATTTAAGTCAAGTTTTTTCATGTCCCTGTATAACAAGCAACGCAGGAGTAAAGAATAAAGTTAAAACCGTTGCAACCAATATTCCGCTTGCTATGGTTGTTGAAATGTCAACCCACCACTGGCTTGATGGAGCATCATATGTGATTTGTAGCGTAAAAAAATTGATATTTAACCTGGTAATCATCGGTATTAAACCAAGAACTGTGGTTGCAACGGTAAGCAATATTGGCCTAACGCGAGAAATTGCAGCGTTTATTACACATTGCTTGATGTCATTTTTGTGTACCTTAATTTGGTGATGAAAGGCATCAAGTAATAGTATGTTATTATTCACTATAATTCCCGCCAAAGCAATTATCCCCACTCCACACATAACAACTACGAAAACTTGTTGGATAAGAAAGAAAACAAAAAACACACATGTTGTGGATAAAAACACTGCTGTCATTACGATAAATGTATGGCATACGTTATTAAACTGTGTCACTAATACCAATATCATTAGTGTAATCGCTAATATAAAAGCCTTTAACAAAAATGCTCCTGATTTTTGTTGATCTTCTTTGTCGCCTTTAAAATCAATTTTTACTCCCTTGTCCCAATCCTGGGCAATAGAATTCTGAATGAACTTTACTCTTTCATCAACAAGATAGCCAGTATCAACGTCAGCAGAGATTGTCACTATGCGTAATCCATCAATCCTGTTTAGTTTGTTTACCTTTTTTTCGGGAGCATATTTTACTATATTGCTCATAGGATACGGGCCATTAACTGTATTGATAAAAAGATTGTCTATAGTCTTCATGTTGCGATCCTTTCCAGGGAAACGGAGTACAATATCGATTTCTTCATCCGTGTTATTTGGTCTATATTTTCCAATCAACACTCCATTTGTAACCATCTTTATAAAATCGCCAATGGTTGCAACACTTACTTCAGAGCTTGTAGCCTTACTCTTATCAACACTCATATTCCACTCTATTTCAGGTGCTGATCTGCTATCTTGAATATTTATAAACCCGGATGAAGGTTGGTTCATAATTTCTAGAATTTTCTCTGCTGCTAAATTCAAACTGGATACACTCCCGCTGAGGTTAATTTGTATTGGCTTGTCAGCCGACGGTCCTGGCTTTTCCTCTTGAACATTAATTATTATTCCTTTCGTGTCTTGCACACTGCTCCTTATATCATTTAGTATGTGCTTAGCTTTGCGCCTGAAGCGCCAATCCATAAGTTCTAGTTGTATTCTGGCGATAACGTTGTCTGAAAATGCTCCTGATCTAGCATAAGAACCTGTTTAAAATCTTCGTAATAGGAGAGAAATGAAGGAAAGGACAATCATTTGCAAGCTGGTGTTGAGTTTACGTTCGCAATTTT
>NZ_JAPQLK010000045.1:0-85 GCF_028981785.1 Wolbachia endosymbiont of Drosophila leontia | reverse complement strand
GCAAAAGATCGCTCAACAACCCATCTCTTTGGCAATACAACGAAAGAATGTAATTCACCTCGCTTTATTACCTCAACAGTTGCAC
>NZ_JAPQLK010000044.1:134-4613 GCF_028981785.1 Wolbachia endosymbiont of Drosophila leontia | reverse complement strand
TCTAAGAATACTTTTTTTCCGATGTTTTCGAGTAAACTTTCTTGGTCACCTAAACCATGCTCCTGCAGTTTATTTCTCATGTGCTGAACCAGCTCACAACATTGTAATTTATTTAACTTTATAGAGCTAATATTTTTCATTAACGTCAGCACAATTTGTTCACTATATTGAGAAGTAATACTCAATAATTTTCTCATTAGAGGAATACTTACTTCTGAAATAAAATCATCAACTATTTTTTGACTTTCATCATCTTCATAACCATTTTGAACGTCATACCAAGCCTTAAAAATTTCTTTATTGTTTTTCTTGTTTTTTAACCTGTCTAACATGAACTTACGTGCTTCATTTTGTGCTCCTGGAAGTAATATTTGCCTAGGAGGAGTAAATCCAATTTCTGGATCAGGATGAATACCCTCTAGCGTGCTTAACATTCTATAGATAATACCGGTGAAGCAAGTGTTAGGAATTCGCTCTTTTCTAGAGAAAGTTTGGCTATCAAGCAAATTTGTAATTAACGCGTCTTTTTTATTTTTTACAGCTTCTCTGTCTCCATCATTGCAGGCTTTCAGAACTAAAAGTAAAATCCGTCCACCTGTAAAGCGGGAGCTATACTTTTGATCATCTTTGCAAAAGTCATTTAAAAATGTAATTACCCTTCCTTTATCCTCATCACTAAACTGACGATAATTAAGTTCATTTAAATCATTTATATATTCAATAAATTGCTTAAATTCTCTATCATTAATAACGTCTTCGGATACTTTTTCACCATACTCATCTTTTAATTTATCAATATTTTTAATGATATCATCATTTAATTGATGGGGCAGTAAATGTTCAAGCTTAACATCAAAACTATTAACCATACCACGTAAATTCTCTTTTATACCTTCCAAAAAGAAATTTATAGAAGCTTTAAGCAGCGTAAATGGGTTAAAATCTTTTGGCCTTAGTTCACTCTGCAATAAAATTAATAGCATTGTAAGTGGTATAGTTCCTAGTAACGAAATAAGCAAGAAAGTGGTAGCGAAAGTTAGATATGTTATGAAAGCAGAAAACAAGAGGAAGACTGCTACCTTGATTGTATTGTTCTTAAAAAATATTTCCCAATATTCCCTTTTGCTCATTTTTTGCTGTTTTGCCGTTTTTATTTCTTTGTAGATATAAAGAGTTTTAATTTCAGACCTGAAGAATATAGTACCAAGAGAAAAAAGAACATTAACGGGATTAGTGATAATGGTTAAAGAAACAAAAGTTGCAAAATAACTAACAAACTTTAGCTTGCTAGATTCCTTTGAAGGAAATTGTATTTGAGAAATGCCTATCATAGCCTACCTTTGACATCATTACACTCTAGTAATAGCATAATAATTTAAAACGTCAATGTTTAAGTATTTTATTATCCGCACACTCATCGTATTCGATCTCGACTGTAGAGTGTGCTATCTCGAACCTATTTAGTAGTATTTTTTTTATCTCATACAAAATACCAGTGTGTTGTGCATCTTGCTTTACTTTGGCATGCATGGTAATTATAAAATAATTATCAGACAGTGACCATGCATGTATGTGGTGCACATTTATCACTTCAGGTAATTCTGATGTGATCTTACTTTTTATTTCCTCAGTAGATATCCCTTCAGGTGTACCTTCAAGAAGTATGTGGCAAGAATTCTTTAGAATTTTGTAGCCACTATTCAAAATGATTACACTGACAAATACCGATAAAATCGGATCCACCATTTGCCATCCAGTAAACATGATAATTATGGATGCAAGTATAGCAGCTACAGAACCTAAAATATCTCCTATAACGTGTAGTACAGCACTTTTTATGTTTATATTGCTCTCGCATTTACTATGCAATATAAAAAAGACTATGATATTAGAGATCAGGCCAAGTGTAGCAATTACTAACATTACTTTCCACTCAACATTGACTGGAAAAATAAGCCTCTTTATTGACTCAATTATAATGATTACTGCAATGAGGAATAGAGTTAAACCATTAACAAATGCTGCAATTATCTGCAACCGATGATATCCGTATGATCTCTGCAAATCGGATTTCTTAGCTGAAAACCTATGTGCTAACCAGCTTAAAACCAAGGCAAAGAGGTCAGTGAGCATATGCCCTGCATCTGATAATAGAGCAAGCGAATGTGAAATTATTCCACCTACTATTTCCATAAACATTGTTATCGCAACTATTATTATGGAATAGATTAAGCGCTTGGACTGCGCTGCTGAGTGTTTACCGTTATGCACTGCTGTCATATAAAATCTTTTCATAAACAAAAACGTGGGTAACACTGGGTTCGAACCAGCGACCGCTTGCACGTCAAGCAAGTGCTCTACCAACTGAGCTAATTACCCATCGTGGTTTTAGTATAGTGCTTTGGTGGAATGAAAGTCAATAAACCACTTTGCTTTTGTCCTTGTCCAATGTGATTCCGGAATATAGCTGTATAGAATTTCAGCCATATTCTAAATTTTATATATTAAGTTAACTATCTATACTTTATTTATTAAGATATAAATTATATTAATACAGGGATTTACGTTTTTTTGGGGAAATTACTTTATGCTTGATATTGAAAGATCAGCAAATTAGAGGTTAAAATTATGACAATTAGTCAACAAGTAAATAAAAATATAACTAAAGCAGAATATTTCAACAATAACGGCAAAGGGTTTAATTCGCCACATGTTATAGAAGTTGAAGATTTAAATATTAAAGTAGAGGTTTATTCTCACAATTTAAGAGCAAGTAAAGTTGCTAACATTGAAAGTGAGATAAGAGAAACAGCTACTAATTTTAAAAACGCATTCGAGTTAGAACGCGGCAGTTCAGAACAAACATTTAAAATTTACATGTTTGATGACAAGGATGATTACACTCACCTTGGCGGAAGCGAGCGTTTCGGTTCTTACCTTGGAGACGAAGGTGGTAAATGTTACTACAAAGGGAAAGCTGACGTTTTTGCTGAAATGTACGTCTACCAGCAAGGTGGCGTTCATAACCTTCAGCATGAATTTGCACATGGTTTAACTTACTTGGCTACAGGAGGCAAATCTTTACCTACAGTATTAATGGAAGGAATTGCAGACTACTTTGAGCATCATTCAGATCATAAATTCAATTCTCAAGAATCAAGTATCGACAAAACTGAAGCTGCAAATTTGGATTTAGATAAAATTTTAAGTTTAGAATACTCAAAGGACAGCGAAGCAAATAGCTTGGTTTATAAAACAGGTCATGCGTTGATAATGTACTCACAGGAAAAAGATCCTAGTTTATTAAGAGACTACCTAGATGCTTTACGTCAAGGTAACTCAGATGAGTCAAAAAGTTTCTTGAAAGACATAAAAGGACACGATACTGACTTCAAAAGTTGGCTTGCTGAGAATGATACAGAAACTGCAATGGAACATCTCAACGCTTTGCAAGTTACAAAAGGAGATTTCATAGCAATTGGTCAAGAAATAGTGGGTGGAGAAATTAAAAACGTATCCTACTATAAAGCAAATATAGAAAAAATGGATGGAGAAAACGTTGGAAGTTTTTCTCCTGTAGAACACGTTGCATTTTATGATGTTGCTCGTGCTATAAATAGGGCAACAAATGATACACTTGATATATCAAAGGAATATCATTTCCTCAAGGTAGTAAAAACTTCCGATGGACAGGATAAACTAACTTACTCTGACCAACAAGGTAATGAATATCGAAACAGTCAAGAGTATAAAAATCAGGCTTTGAGGATATTATCAAAATATGATACAGAAATTAAGAATCAGGTAGATGAATTTGATAATTTGAATAAACAACGTGGTGAAATGTATCAAAAATATCATAAAGGAGAGATTACTATTGAAGAGTTACGTAATGAGGAAAATACAAAATACAGACCAGCATTTTTAAAGTTTGATCAACTAAAAAACAAAGCTGTTGATAAGATTGAAAATAATTCCCAAGCAGCAAAAATATTAGATGGGCTGGTCAATATCGATCCAAACTTAATCAGAGGTACTCATATTGATCTACAAGAAGGTAAGATTTTTTCCATGCAAGCTCATGGTCAAGGAGATATGGGTGCACTGTCTATATATGACGGAAATACAAAGCTTGGAGAATTATTGAGCGAATCAGGATTTTTTAAGCAAGTTGAAGGCCAAACTAAAGAAACTTTCGTTTTTGAGGATATATTACACAACTTAAATGTTTCATACGAAGGTGGTGCTTACATGGCAGTTACAAAAGAAAACGGTCATTATAAAGCTTCCCTAATAGATGGCAGAACAGTTGAACGTGATGAATACTTTGATGAGGCGCATTTACATGAAAATGAATTGTTGCATCCTAGCACTGGACACATCCAAAAAGATTTAGATTCTCTGCTCCTTAGAACCTGTTTAAAATCTTCGTAATAGGAGAGAAATGAAGGAAAGGACAATCATTTGCAAGCTGGTGTT
>NZ_JAPQLK010000044.1:0-85 GCF_028981785.1 Wolbachia endosymbiont of Drosophila leontia | reverse complement strand
GCAAAAGATCGCTCAACAACCCATCTCTTTGGCAATACAACGAAAGAATGTAATTCACCTCGCTTTATTACCTCAACAGTTGCAC
>NZ_JAPQLK010000043.1:134-11236 GCF_028981785.1 Wolbachia endosymbiont of Drosophila leontia | reverse complement strand
TTAAATGGCTATTTTATAATGAATTTTGTCAGCAGCCACCAGATTTTTTCAGTTCCTATGCAACAAAGCCATCCCAGTGTCACGCACTGGGATGACAAGAAGAGGGTACCTGGATAAGAGGCATTGCCCTCCTGGTAGGCCCAAATTGCAATGTCCGTACAGTTATGGATTCATTCGCGGTATAGATTCCGCTAATGAGTAGCGGAATGACGAATTTGTTGTTTTTCAAATTGTAGGCAAACCTAAGCCACTTTAGCTATATATAATAGAATTTCGCTTTCTACTATCTTTCCAGTTGTTTTATATATAATTCTCGAATTTTGAAAATTTGCTCCATATCTAATTTCTCACTTGTATAAAATTTGTTTTCTTACTTCGAGACCTAATCTACCACAACTTTTATATGGCGTTTCTTTCCTGCAGATAATTTTATAAATGGCTGATCTTTAAAGCTTTCGAAATTTATTACATGATCAATATTGTTTACAACATTATCATTAATCTTGCATCCGTTGCCCTGTATTAAACGCTTTGCAGCGCCTTTTGAAGGTTCAAAACCGGTGTCATGTAGTAGGTCTACTAAGGATGTGCCGCTTGCAACTTGTTCTTTTTTTATGATGTAATCAGGAAGTAGTGAGCTATCTTCATTCTCAAAAGCAGAAATTGCAGCAAATTGTGCAAGTTCCGCTTCTTTGTCACCATGACATATTTTTGTCACTTCTGTTGCCAAGACCTTTTTTGCTTCATTTATTTCTTGATCCTTTAAAGACTCTAATTTTCTAATCTCATCAATTGGCACATCAGTGAGCAATCTTAAAAAACGTCCAACATCTTGATCATCAACGTTGCGAAAATATTGCCAGTAGTCGTAAGGCTTGAGCATATTATCATCAAGCCACACTGCTCCACTTTCAGTTTTGCCCATTTTTTTTCCTTGTGCATTTAATAAAAGAGGCATGGTAAGGCCAAATAGCTCAGGTAAATTCAACTTTTTTCCAAGTTCAATTCCGTTTACCATATTTCCCCACTGGTCTGACCCTCCAATCTGCAGACGACAATCATATTTTTTGTTTAATTCAATAAAGTCGTAAGCTTGCAATAGCATGTAATTAAATTCCAGAAAGCTTAAGGTTTGCTCTCTATCCAGCCTGGTTTTCACACTATCAAAACTTAGCATACGATTTACAGAAAAATAAGCTCCTATATCACGCAAAAAATCTATGTATTTTATGTTATCCAACCAATCTGCGTTATTTACTATCATTGCACCAGTCTTGCTGTCATTAAAAGACACCATTTTCTCTAATATTCTCCTTATACTGGATGTATTTTGATTGATGTTCTCTACAGGCAAGATGCTTCTTGCTTTATCTTTGAAGGATGGGTCACCAATTTTTGTTGTGCCACCTCCAAGTAAGACTATCGGCTTATAACCAAATTTTTGTAGGTGACAGAGCATCATAATCTGAATTAGGTGACCAGCATGAAGACTTGGTGCTGTGCAATCAAACCCAATGTATGCAACTATATAATTGCTCTGCAATAATAATTGATCTAGTCCTTCAATGTTTGTACATTGGTATAGGTACCCTCTTTCTTGGATGAAATTTAAAAATTCAGATGCGTGTTTCATTTTATAAACCCCAGTCTGTCCTGTCATTAATGCCGAAGGTAACCCTAATAGAGAAGCCAGTGCCCAGACACTGGAACTTAATTATAAACAAGCACACTATACAACGTTTTCGATGAAATTGCATGAAAAACTGGATTCCAGTGTCAGCTACTTTCATGACACCACTACCTGTGCAGGAGTTGCCTTCAAAATTACAACGTTTGTGCAATTGTGTACCAGCTATCTGGATAATCAATTCCATAACTCTTCTATTTTATAATACTCCCTTACTTCCGGCCTGAATATGTGAACCATTATGCCTTGAAAATTCAAAACCACCCAATTGCCTTCATCCATACCTTCTACATCTATTTTATCATGTGGCTTGAGGCTTTTTATTACGTGCTCAGCTAAAGCTTTAACGTGACGGCTTGAATCACCAGATGCAATAATCATATATTTTGCAATAACGGTTTTATTCTGCACATCAAAAGTTACTATATCATGACCTTTATTTTGATCTATTATCTCTTCAATTGTACTTCTTATCGATTTCATATCGCTAAGCATTGTTTACAGGTTATATGATTCATTTATAATTATATACTCAAAATTTCTAAATATGAACTATTTTCAACGCAACTACTTGTTAAAGGTATTACCTGCATCTATTTTATCATCATGTTTTTAGCATGTACAATGTATATACTTTTTATATAATTGAAAATAGCTTTTTACTAGTATTCATTATGGGCAAGACTCTCATCTACTTAATCGGCTTTCCAGGCAGTGGTAAGTTTACTACTGCAAAGGAACTGTGTAAAATCATTGGTGCAGTAATAGTAAGCAACAATCTATTCAATAATATTATATTTGATATTGTTAAATTACAAAACGCTGAAGTTCCAGATGACCTATGGGAAAAAATTTTTGCAGTTAGGGAAAATGTATTAGCAATACTGGAAAAACACTACGTAAAATCAAAACATTATATATTTACAAATGAATTGATAGAGGGTGATCCCTGTGACCAAAGATTATATAACTCAGTGGTAAATTTAAGTAAAAAAATGGACATGGAAATTTTTTCTGTAGTATTACATTGTAATAATGAAAAACTAGTAAGACGTGTCCAATCAGAAGAGAGATATCAGGAAAATAAAATTACTGATCCGGATTTTGCTATAAAGAAAATTGAAGGGAAAAGGCTATTTATACCTGAGGGTTCGCTTGAAATTGATAACTCGAACTTGAGTGCAAAGGAAGTTGCAAAGAAAATTGTTGAAGAGATGAAGAAAGAAAAAAATGGAAAATTAATTAAAACTTCTGTAACAAATCATTTAAAAACAGAGCGTACTCGTGGTTGAGCAGAAAGATAAGTACCGTCCTTGTGTTGGCATAATGCTATTTAACAGACAAGGACATGCCTTTATTGGAAAACGCTTTGATAGCGATTCTTACTGGCAGATGCCACAAGGAGGTGTTGATGATGGTGAGGAACTGGAACAAGCAGCGTTACGTGAGTTGCTAGAGGAGGTTGGTACTAATAAAGTAAAGGTTATAACTAAAAGCAAGGATTGGATATACTACAACTTGCCTGAAGAAGTTATACCAATATGCTGGAATGGAAAATATTCTGGTCAAAAGCAAAGGTGGTTCTTAATGAAGTTTTGCGGAGAGGATGAGGACATTGATATTAATTATACTGGTCATCCAGAGTTCAAAGAGTGGCGTTGGCAAGGTATAGATAGTTTAGTAGCCAGTGCTATATCATTTAAAAAAGAAGTTTATAAAACAGTGATAGAAGAGTTTTCTTCTATAATAAAAGCCTCAACAATAAGCTCATGATAGTAGATTCTCATTGCCACTTGATTTATTTTTCTGACGATGAAATACCAAAAGTAATTTCAAGGGCAGAGCAAAATGGTGTAAAGGTTTTGCATAACATATGCGTAAGCATTGACGATGTTCCTAAGTTATTGAAAATTTCTTCATCCTATGATCAGGTCTACTCCTCTGTTGGTATACATCCGCTTGATGTTGCTATAGAAAACGGTGAGTGTATACATGTTGATGAATTAGTTGAATTTACCAAGAACCAAAAGGTAATTAGTATCGGTGAAACCGGGTTAGATTTTTATAAATCTGACAACAAAGACAATCAGAAAAAAAGTTTTGCATTACATATAGAAGCGTCAAGAATAACTGGACTACCTTTAGTTATTCACACAAGAAGCGCTGATAATGAGATGATCGATATGTTAAGGTCAGAAATGAAAGCCGGTGCTTTTAGTGGAGTAATGCACTGCTTTGCTTCCTCTAAAGAACTTGCTTATCAATCTATAGATTTGGGGTTATATATTTCATTTTCTGGAATTATTACTTTTAAAAATGCGAGCTTACTCAGAGAAATTGCACAAAATGTACCACGCGAGCGTGTTTTAGTCGAAACTGATGCACCATATCTATCACCTCAGCCTTATAGGGGAAAAAAGAATGAACCAGCAATGGTGAAATACGTTGCTGATTGTTTGGCAGAGTTGTGGAATGAGTCACCAGAACAAGTAGCGAAGGTAACCACAAGCAACTTTTTTAGGCTGTTTGAGCTATAAAGAAGCTCTATAAAACCATTAATTTGCTTATGAACCTAAAGATTTCACCAGCTCTCTCACCGAGTTTACAGACTTATTAAACATTTCTTGTTCACTATCATTCATTTTAACTTCTAGGATCTTTTCAATTCCGTTTTTTCCAATAATTACAGGAACACCAATAAACAAATCTTCTACACCATATTCACCATTAAGGTAAGCAGCACACGGTAATATGCGCCTCTTATCTTTTAAATATGATTCTAACATGCATATAGCTGAAGATGCAGGAGCGTAGTATGCAGATCCAGACTTAAGCAGATCAACTATTTCTTTACCGCCATTGCGAGTGCGTTCAACTATTTCATCGACTTTTTTCTGTGTGATAAGACCCATATCGATAATTTGAGTAAGTGGAATTCCAGCAACTGAAGCACAATTGATTAGTGGTACCATAGTGTCGCCATGTCCTCCAAGCACAAAAGCAGATATATCTTCAACTGAGATATTTAACTCACTTGCAAGAAAGTAACGAAAACGGGAAGAATCAAGCACTCCTGCCATGCCAACAATCATATTAGTTGGAAGGTTTGAAAATTTATGCACCACTGAAACCATGGCATCCAAAGGGTTGGTAACCACTATTACAAACGCGTTTGGAGAATATTTTTTAATATTTTCGCCAACCTCCTTCATTACTTTAGCATTGGTTTGCAGGAGGTCATCCCTGCTCATTCCAGGTTTTCTAGCGATGCCAGCGGTTATTATAATTGCATCGGAGTTTTTTATATCTTCATACCTATTTGTGCCAGTAATATTGACATTAAATCCATCAATAGGGGATGATTCTGCTATGTCGAGTGCTTTACCTTGTGGTATTCCATCACTAATATCAAGTAAAACAACATCACCGAGTTCCCTTAGTGCAATCATATGGGTGAGAGTTCCACCGATATTTCCTGCACCGATTAAAGATATTTTTTTTCTTTGTACTGTCATTTTCTACTCCTTTGTATTTACTTTTATGGTTTTACCTTCCCAAGGCGATAAGCTATCAAACATACGAAAATCTTGCGGTAAATCTATAGGATTATACACAACCTTTTTTGTCTCTATATCATATCTTACTTCCTCATAACCAGTGAGAGGGAAATCTTTTAACATTGGATGACCTTTGAATCCATAGTCTGTTAGAATCCTACGCAAATCAGGGTGATCAGAAAACTCTATTCCATACATATCAAACACTTCACACTCAAACCACAAAGCCGTACTAAATATCTTCGCTACACTTGGAGGCATGTCGCTTTCACATAACTGAAGCTTTATGTGTACTCTAATATTATGCACAATGCTGAGCAGATTGTATATTAGCTCGAAGCGCTTCTCTCTATTTGGATAGTCAACCCCAAAAATATCAACTAATAGTTCAAACCTACACTTTTCATCATCACGTAGAAAGAATAGGTGCTTTTCAATTTCATCTAAAGTTGAATATATTACAATAATGCCATCATCTTTTTGAATGCACTCGCATTTGGTCTTTTTTTGTATATACTTTGCAGTTTTATCCATTCCGAGTCCGTTTTATTTTGTTTTGTAGGCATAGCATTCCATATAGCAACGCCTCAGCGGTTGGTGGGCATCCAGGGACATACACGTCAACTGGCACAATTCTATCACAGCCTCGGACTACTGAATAAGAGTAATGGTAATAACCACCACCATTTGCACAACTTCCCATGGAAATAACATACTTCGGGTCTGCCATTTGATCATAAACCTTGCGCAATGCTGCTGCCATTTTATTAGTTAGTGTGCCAGCAACAATCATCACATCTGATTGACGTGGGCTTGCACGAAACATTATACCATATCTATCAAGATCATAACGGCTGGATGCAGTATGCATCATCTCAACTGCGCAACATGCAAGACCAAATGTCATTGGCCACAATGAACCAGACCTTGCCCAATTCATTACATAATCTGTTAAATCACCAAATTTAGTGACAAGAAACCCTTCTTTTTTATAACGACCCCAGTCATCATTAGATAGAATTTGATTTGTCATAAACTACTCCCACTCTAATGCACCTTTACACCATTCATAGATAAAACCTATAGTGAGTATTGCAAGAAATACCATCATAGACCAAAATCCACCATAGCTTATCTTAGATAAAGAAACAGCCCAAGGAAAAAGAAAAGCAATTTCTAAGTCAAATATTATAAATAATATTGAAACTAGATAAAATTTAATGTCAAAATTTTTTCTTGCACTGGATAGTGGATTGAAGCCACACTCATATGTGGAAAGCTTTTCACCATCTGGCTTACTCACTGCAAGAAACATAGGCAATATAACTAAAGCAAAAGATACTACAATTGATACGCAGATAAAGATTACTATGGTTAAATATTCGCTCATTTAACAAAACATATAACACTATGAGTTTACATGCTTTCCTAACTTTTTACCACCTAAAATATGCACGTGAAAGTGTGGTACAACCTGCTCTCCATTTTCACCGTAGTTAGTGACTAATCTATATCCTGTTTTTTCTAGATTATATTTGTGTGCTATCTCTCTTACAGTTTTGAAGAAATCCGCTATTTCCTCTTCAGGAGCTTTTAGAATGAAATCATCACATGAAATATATTGATTTTTTGGTATAACTAAAATATGAACTGGTGCGTCAGGGTACTTATCATGAAAAGCTAGTACATTTTCATTTTCATGTACCTTCTCACAAGGCAACTCACCTCTTAATATTTGAGCAAAGACGTTATCGCTATCATAAACTTCATTGCTCATATTTTAAGAGCGACCTTTCCCTCTTTCTTCGTTTTTCTCTACATTAGGTGTAGATAGTGGTTTCATCGCTTCACCAGAAACATCTTCAAGATTTAAAGAGCTTACAAGTTCCCTTACTTTTACCATGTCCTGCTGTTCTTTCAAAAAGGGTTCTATTCCACTCACCCTTTTTCCAGTAATAACTCCTGGTTGTAAGTGATACATATCCCCAGGAACAGTGAGACTATGATGTCTTTCCTCTATTTTTTTAGCTTCACTCATAATACTCCCCTATAACTTATTTTTACATTCCACAACTTTGCGACTTACCTGGCTTTATAGCTTCTTGCGCCCATTTTTTCTCACCTGAAGCTATAGTTACTGAAGGCTGACCAGCCTTTAGTAACCCTTCGCTATTTGTAAGTCCTGCAGGTTTCGTAGCTTCTGATGACTGCTTTTGATTATCATATTCCTTATACAATTTTTCCGCAGTACCATACAGCAATTTTAAGTCTGTGTGAACTTTAAATTCTCCACCAGTAATTTTTGCTAGATCTTTAAGGTTACCGTCAACTTTTTGTTTAATTTCTTCAATAGCAAGCTTCTTTATCTCCTCTGGACTCTTTCCTTTATTTTTAGAGTCAGTTTTAATGTCTTCAATTATTTTCTTAACATCAACTTCAATTACAATTTTATTTTCTTCTCTATGTACAGTGATGTTTGAATACTCACTTTTTAGTGCTTTTATTTTATTCAATTGTTCATCATCCAAATAAGGTATATCTCCCGTCAGAGTTCTTGACACTAAAAAACTTACCTTTCCTATCCCTTTCTTTTGCTCTGTTATTTGTACACCAAGATCCTTACTAGCCTGTGTGGTTTCTGCAGGTGGATCATATTCCCTTTCTTCTTCAGGTACATCTATACCAACAGCTTTCTTCAACGAAACTGTAGCATCATGTTTCATTTCACCCGTTGAAGCAAACGGCTTCTTTATAGGGTAAATAAGTGCTTTAGGCACAAGAGCAAACACCCGACCTGCAGCTTCTACACCTGTTTTAACTGCTCCGCCTATCTTAGCCCAAATAGATTCTGCCATACATACCTCCAAGGTAGTTTCCATAACTAAATACATTTTAATTATAGACGAAAAAATTTAAACTTCTATATCCATTATAAGATAGAATTATAGGGATTGCAACCATTATTTGCACATTGTCTAAAACATGTAGTATTTTCGCTACTTTTATTGTTCAATTTATTATAAAAAATACTCTAAATTATGTTTAAATGGAACACAAATAATATCATTGATGCAACTGGCGGAAGAGACGTAAATGGTTGTAATTGGATACATAGCTCAAATATTTCAACGGACACAAGAAGCATAAAAAAAGGTGATTTATTTATTGCCCTCAAGGGAAAGAATTTTGATGGCCATAATTTTTTGCATGAAGCGTTTTTAAAAGGGGCTGTCGCTGCAATAGTGAGTGAGGGTAAATATAAAAGTTTCCCTCTCATGGTTGTACAAGATACCCTGAAAGCTTTGCACGATATGGCATCATACTACATTAGAAATGTTCTTATTGATGCTAAAGTTATTGCAGTTACAGGCAGTGTCGGGAAAACCACTACAAAGGATATGCTGCATACTGTTTTATCGCAATATGGGGTGTCCCATGCAAACGAAGGTAACTTAAATAATAATATAGGATTGCCTTTGACAATTCTGAAAGCTCCAAAAAACTGCCAGTACTTAATTCTTGAAATGGGAATGAATAAAGCTGGTGAAATAAAAGAATTATCAAAAATTAGTAATCCGAATATTGCAGTTATTACCAACATCGAACCTGCACATACTGAAAATTTTTCATCACTATTTGACGTTGCACAAGCGAAGTTAGAAATTCTGTATGGTATGAAAAATAACGGTACTTTGGTTTTAAGCAGAGATAATAAATATTATGATTATCTCTCATCACACGCCAATAGAAATGTAATAAGCTTCGGTAAAGATAAAAATGCTGAAGTTTGTTTACTAAACTTAATAAGAAACGATGAATCTTCTGTCATTTCAGCACTATCTTCTGTCATCCCAGTGCTTGACTACTTGGATCCAGGAAGTTCAATTGCAAATGAGCATATCAGACGGTTGTATAATAAAGACTGGATTCCAGCGTCACGCGCTGGAATGACATCAAACCGAGTTGCTAATAGATTAAGTTTAAAAATCAGGCTGAGTGATAATCAAATTATAAACTGTAATTTACGTGTACAAGGTGAGCATTTTGCTTATTCGCTACTTGCTGTTGCAGCAGTTGTGCAAGGCCTCGGACTTGATTTATCAAAATTACCACTTGCACTTAAGAATTTTAGTGTAGCGAAAGGTAGAGGCAATATTCATAAGGTCAAATACAATAGAAAATATATACATTTAATTGATGACTCCTATAACGCCAGCCCTGCTTCGATGAAAACTGCGATAAAAACTTTGAGTACATATTCTAATCAGAGAAAAGTAGCTTTGCTTGGTGATATGTTGGAACTTGGTGATGAAAGCATAGAGTTTCATACAGATTTGGTTAAGATTATCACAGAAAATAATATAGATAAAGTTTATACAGTTGGTAAATTTATGTTAGAATTGCATGAGCTTTTGCCAGATAATATAAGAGGCACGCATTTTAATGATTCTAATCAATTGAAAAGTGATTTAGCTAACATTATTCAGAATAATGACGCAATTCTAGTTAAAGGCTCACGAGGAATGAAAATGGATCTTATTGTACGAGAATTCGTAATAAAATATTAAGCGGAATCATTGTATTAATTTGCAGTAACAAATTATTAGGAACTTTAATTGTGACAAAACGTGTAATTATTTTTGGTGGAACGGGGTTTATAGGGAAACACATCGTAAGACGCTTGGCAGCAGAAGGATATTTAATAAAGATATTCACTCGTAATCAGGAAAAAGCTGCTTGTTTAAAATTGTGTGGCAATTTAGGACAAATATCAATATTTAAAGGCGATTTTTTTGATGAAAAATCAGTTCTGGATGGTATAGAAGAATGTGATGTAGCTATAAACTTAGTGGGAATATTATATGAAGCAAAAAAGCACGATTTTTACGCTGTTCACGTTAAAATAGCTGAAAGGATAGCAAAAGCTGCAAAAATGAAAAATGTACCTATGGTGATACATTTTTCTGCTATGGGAATAGAAAATAGCAAGTTGTCAAAATATTCCAAAAGTAAATTGGAAGGTGAAAAAGCTGTAACTTCAGCATTTCAAAAAGCAATAATAATTAGGCCAAGCCTTGTATTTGGTAAAGAAGACAACTTCTTTAATAAATTTGCAAGATTAGCAACTATTCTTCCTTTCTTACCACTAATTGGCAATGGAACAACTAAATTTCAGCCAATATGTGTAACAGACTTAGCTGAAGTGGTATATCGTATTATCAGTTTTAATAAGCAAGACAAGAAAATTTATAACATGGGTGGACCAAAGGTTTACTCTTTCAAAAGCTTATTGAAGTTTATTCTGAATGTTACTAACAGAAAGTGTTTGTTGATCAATGTATCTTTTCCAATGGCAAAGTTAATAGCTTTCTTTTTAGAAAATAAAATTATTTCTATGCTGTTAAAACCAATAACCGGAGATACGAACCCTATGCTTACTCAAGATCAGGTGAAAGTTATGATGAATAGTTCAATCGAAAAGTCAGTTGACCTTGAAACAATGAAGGTTCGACCATTAGCAATTGAAAATGTGGTGCCAGAGTACTTGAAGATTTATAGAAAATATTGATAAAGGAGTGTGCCCGGTGGGATTCGAACCTACGACCCACAGCTTAGAAGGCTGTTGCTCTATCCAGCTGAGCTACGGGCACACAACATATATAAAATGCTTCTTAGTACAAGTGAAGTCAAGTACTTCGTGTGAATATGATGTTTATCTTGCGACACCTTGTCATTGCAGTTGTGTGTCGCGCGCTGCCAAAATTGGATGCGAGAAGTCTATTTATTTTAGAACCTGTTTAAAATCTTCGTAATAGGAGAGAAATGAAGGAAAGGACAATCATTTGCAAGCTGGTGTT
>NZ_JAPQLK010000043.1:0-85 GCF_028981785.1 Wolbachia endosymbiont of Drosophila leontia | reverse complement strand
GCAAAAGATCGCTCAACAACCCATCTCTTTGGCAATACAACGAAAGAATGTAATTCACCTCGCTTTATTACCTCAACAGTTGCAC
>NZ_JAPQLK010000042.1:0-5164 GCF_028981785.1 Wolbachia endosymbiont of Drosophila leontia | reverse complement strand
GATCTTTTGCTTGGTTAGAAAAATGTAGAAGATTGTGGAAAAATTGCGAACGTAAACTCAACACCAGCTTACAAATGATTGTCCTTTCCTTCATTTCTCTCCTATTACGAAGATTTTAAACAGGTTCTTAGATTTACCGACAGTTTGAAAAACAAAAATTCGTCATTCCGCTACTTGTTAGCGGAATCTATGCTGAGATATCGCGGCGGTATGACGTAGGAAAACCTTTCTTGGGTTAGCTATAGTTTGCTATATTATGTGATTTTATTTTTAGCGTTGCTTCTTATATTATGTAATTTATTTTCCATAATATACATTATGTAATTTTCGATGCTAAGATCTGTTATAGCTCTCAGTATGATATGAGTGATTCTCTTTTAATAATTATTTTTTAAATAGTTTGTTGGTTCATCAATTTCTTTAGGATTGATATCTACAATTATTTTTCCGTTTTTTAACAGAATAATCCGATCTGATATTTTTGTTAAAAAATCCAAATTGTGAGAAGCGATAATCATAGTAATACCCATATCTCTAACTGATTGTAGTAGTTCCACAACGTCGACTATTGTTGCTACATCTAAACCAGACGTTGGCTCATCGCATAATAGAATCCTTGGATTCATCATTAAGCTTCTGGCAAGCGCAACCCGCTGTTTTTGCCCACCGGATAGATTACTAGGGTAATCATTTTTTTTAGAGGCAATACCCAAAGACTCAAGTAGTGAATCACTTTGATCCTGAGTTTTGTTTTTAAGTTTGGGAGCATATGTAAGATTTTCCCAGACAGTCATATGTGGGAAAAGTTGAAAATCCTGAAATACAAAACCAGTACTATCATTGCATTCAATGCTACCAGAATCTAAAACTTCGAGTTTTTGTATACAACGTAACAATGTTGATTTACCACTACCAGAAGGACCAGCAAGACCAACTATAGATTGTTCTATAATCAGGTTAATATTATTAAGTACTGGAACATTATTAAATAATTTACAAATATTATGCATTTTTATCATATATACCTTTCTGTTCAATCTTTTTGCCTATATATTCAATTAGTAATGCAAGAGCGTAATAATAAGCCCCAGCAAGACAAAGTGGTATAAAATAAGTAAATTGTTCTGCTGCAAGCATTTGCGCAGAGCGCATAATATCAACACCACCAATAGTAGAGATTAATGCCGTTTCTTTAAGGAGTGCAATGATCTCATTTATCATTGCAGGAAGAATATTTTTAATAACTTGTGGTAATATAATATCTCTCCACATATAGAAACTAGGTATTTGTAAAGTTTTAGCTGCTTCAAACTGGTTTTTTGATATAGTTTCAATACCAGCTCGTAAAATCTCAGCAATATAAGCACAGCTATTTAGACCAAATGCTATAATGCCAGCACTAAATATGTTTAATTTAATTCCTGCAATGGTTGGAGTCATAAAATAAACAACACTTAACTGTAATATAAGGGGAGTGCCACGTATTACAGATATAATTCCATTAATTAATGGAATACAGATCTTATTATATCTGAGTACTGAAAATAACCCTCCTAGACTCATACCTAAAAGCAGTCCTCCTATCAATAATTTTAAAGTAAAGGCAAGGCCTGTTCCAACAAACAAGAAATTAGAAATTAATTCTTGCATCAGTTATCTCCTAGCCATTTTTCTGCTATCTTTTGTATTACACCTTTACTTTCTAAACTTTTTAACGCCTCGTTTATTTTATCCTTTAAATCAGATCCTTTATTCACAGCAATAGAATAACCATTATCTGACTTAGCGATGGCTGACCATGATAGACCAGGATTTTTTTTGCTAAATACTTTACCTTGGAATTCATCAATTAGGACGCCATCAACATGACCAGACTTTAATGTTTCTACAGCTTGATTATTATTGTCTATAGCAATAATTTGAGCTGTTGTAGGAACATGCTCTTTTAGCCAAATTTCCATGACAGTTCCTAGTTGAACGGCTATCTTCTTGTGAGTTAAGTTGTTTATACCGGCTATGGGTTTATTTTTGTGATATAGAATACCAAATTCCCCTGTATAATAACTATTTGAAAAATCAAAATTTTTTTCACGCTCTTCTGTGCTACCAATAGTAGATATAGCAGCATCTACAGAATTACTTTGCAATGCTGCAAATATAGTACTAAACTGCATATCTTTAAATATCGCTTCTTTACCTAACTCTTTTGCTACTAATTGAGCAAGCTCAATGTCAAAGCCAGTAAATTTACCATTTTCATAATATTCAAAAGGTGGATAATCTGCAGAAATTGCAAATCTAATGACATTATCGTATTTATCTTCCTTGCATCCTGTTAATAGAATACTTATCGCTATAATAGCATTTAAAATGTATTTTTTCATATTACTAATTTATATTCATATTTTATTCATCTTGTGAATATAGACATTAAAAATTGAATGGTCAAGAAATAATGAATATAATTTCAAATATACTTATTACATATTCAATATGAGGAAAATGCATAATGCATGACAACACACTAGGTGAACATATTTTAAATATTATTCAAAATCATGAAATTTTAGAACAGAGCGATTTACAGACCTTACTCAAAAAAAGAGGGTATAACATTTCTCAGGCTACTTTATCAAGAAAATTGAAAGAACTTAAAATTGCCAAAGTTGCTGGTATGTATAAAGTAATTGACATCAACCAATATCGATTACCATTAATACTTAATATGCAAATTTCGGATTTTGGTTTAATAGTACTACACACTCAACCAGGACAAGCTAGCAGCCTAGCTTACTTTCTAGATCAGAAGTATGTTATTTATTCATTAAATAATAGCAAAAACATAGGAATTATAGGAACTATAGCAGGTGATGATACAGTATTATTGATCATCAAAAGTAAGGCTGAACTTAACAAAGTATTACAATCAATTTATGAAACATTTCCATATTTAAGTCCTGAATAAGAATGTTGTAAGTTAAAAATGTGATATAAAGGAGATAAGAGGGATTCCTTTGTTTAAATCTTTGTCTTCTTTTTTTCAATATACCTACATATCAGAATGGACAATTCATATAGAATCAGCATAGGTATTGCAAGCCCTACTTGGCTTAATACATCAGGTGGAGTTAAGATTGCAGCAATAATAAAAATTACCACTATTGCGATTCTACGTTTATTTGACAAACTTTGTGTAGTGAGTAACCCTACTCTCACCATCAATGTGAGTATTACTGGAATTTGAAATGCAGTGCCAAATGCAAACATAAATTGAAGAACAAGGTCTAAATATTCGCTAACTGATGGCATAAACTCTATCGGTATATCGAAGGATTTACCACTGTGTTCGAAGTTGATAAAAAACTTCCAGGCTAAAGGAAATATATAGTAATAGACTACAGTAGCTCCCGTTACAAATAAAACCGGTGTTGCAATTAAGTATGGCAACAACACTGCCCTTTCACTTTTATATAACCCAGGTGCTAAGAACATATAGAATTGCCATGCAAACACAGGAAAAGAGAGCAAAAGTGCACTCATTACAGCAACCCTAAGATATACAAAAAATGCCTCTGTTAAGTCTGTGTAAATCAAAGAAAAACCTTTGCTACCTTTTGTTGCTTCTATTAAAGGTGCAAGTAAAAAACGGTATATATTTTCCTTAAAGTAGTAACAAAAACCAAAAGCAACACAAAAAAATAGAAAGCAAAAGATAACTCTTTTTCTGAGTTCCGCAAAGTGTTCGTAAAATGAGGCGTATTTGTTTGAGTTCCAGTTCATACTTTACTATAGCTCAATAATGCTATGTCTAACATTCTCAGCGAAAAAGCCCACTCATTGTCATACCACGCTGCAACCCTGCATATATCACCTGTAACATATGTACCAGTTAAATCCACAATTGCACTATAAGGGTTATGCACAAAGTCTATTGAAACTAAAGGTTCCGTACATATAGAAAGTACATTTGACATTGGAGAACCCTCTGTCATCCTAGTACCCTCTGATGTCATCCGAGTAGCTGACACTGGATTAGATTCCAGCGTCACGCGCTGGAATGACGTAGACGAGAGAGCTGCATCCTTAAACATTTCATTGATTTCTTTAACGGTCGCTTTCTTATCAGTCGTAAATGTAAAATCAACCATAGAAACATTGCTAACTGGAACTCTGACGGCAGTGCCATCTAGCTTGCCCTTTAATTCAGGAATTATAGAACCAATTGTTTTTGCTGCCCCGGTTGTAGTTGGCACCATAGATAATCCGCAAGCTCTTGCTCTACGCAAATCTTTATGGTTACCATCAAGAATATTTTGATCATTCGTGTAGGCATGTATAGTAGTCATAAAACCGCTTTTTATGCCTAAACCAGAATGTAGGACTTTCACAATCGGAGCAAGGCAATTTGTAGTGCAAGAACCTGCTGATATCACTTTATGCTCTTTTTCGAGCATATCGTTATTCACACCATAAACTATAGTGACATCAGCATCCGGAACTGGAGCAGAGACAATCACTTTCTCTGCATTGTGCCTTATTGCTTCTTCACGTTTGTTGAATGCACCAGTACATTCAAGTATTACATCAACATTCCAAGGAATATTTTCAGGGCTCCGTTCTCTATATAAAGAAAACTCTTTGCCATTTATAGAAATCCAATTTTGAGACTCATTAAAATCAATATTACCACTGAATTTGCCATGAATAGAATCATATTTAATCAAATGTGCATGCTGCTTTGCACTGAGCGATCCATTTACAGCTACAACTTCTATTTGCTCATTATACTTTTCTATTTCATAAATAGCACGCAATACGCCTCTGCCTATTCTACCCAGACCATTAATTCCTACACGAATCGTCATCTCTTCATTCAAAAAATTTAATTATAGAGGATATCACTTGATATTTCATTTTATTCTTTTGCTTTTCTATCGATATGAACATTATAGCAAGGAGACAGGGCTAAAAACTTGCTTGACAAACTCCGCCAGCCCCCTTAGCATGAAACCGAAGCTATTGTATTTGCTTTCGCCAATCTGCAGATTAAAAGGTAAGGATTACTTAATGTACCGGCGTCTTATGTTCAATTTTTTGCAGTATATAGATACTGTATGTCTTTACAAAACTTCATCTACATCTAGATTTTTATCTAAATAAGCTG
>NZ_JAPQLK010000041.1:0-1857 GCF_028981785.1 Wolbachia endosymbiont of Drosophila leontia | reverse complement strand
TTTTCTTTCTGCTACTCTCCAGTATTGGTCTAATTTTTTCAAATTGTTCTTTACTTATATCGCTTGGATAGCTTTTTTGCATAGATATACCTCTTTCTTAACTATGCTTATTTTACCTCATATTTTCGAGATCCTTAACAGGTTCTCAGAACAAATAAATTCTAAATTGTTACAAACATAAATTTTAGCTATCATCATTTATATTACTGTAACGGACAAATATGCCAGGTATAGTCACGAGATTCGCTCCATCACCAACAGGATTTTTGCACACTGGAGGAGCTCGTACTGCTTTATTCAATTGGCTCTATGCAAAGCATCATGGTGGCAGGTTTTTGCTAAGAATTGAGGACACCGACAGAAAACGTTCAACGAAAGAAGCAATTGATGCAATTATAGAAGGGCTAAGATGGCTCGGTGTGAGCTATGATGGGGAAATAGTATATCAGTCAAAAAGAATAGAGCGGCATAAAGAAGTAGCAAACCTTTTAGTTGAGAAGGGTAGGGCGTATCACTGTTATTGCCCTGAGGATGAAGTTGCAGAAAAGAAAATAAAAGCAAGAGAAGAGGGCAAGATATACAAGCATAAATGTACTACAAAACCTCCTTCTTGTCATCCAAGTAGCCGACACTGGGATCCAGAAGAAAATATGTGGTCACGCGCTGGAATGACATCCGGTGTGAGGTCAGTTATCCGTTTCAAAGTGCCAGACTCACAAGAGATCGTCATTGATGATAAAATATACGGCCAAATCAAAGTAAATAGCAACCAGCTTGATGATATAGTGATCTTACGCTCTGACAACACTCCAACATATATTTTTGCCGTAGTAGTTGACGATCATGATGCTGGAATAACTGATATAATACGTGGCTCTGACCATCTCACTAATACCTTTAAACATCTGCTAATATACCAGGCTCTTGATTTTGACATTCCACGCTTTGCACATGTGCCGCTTATCCATGGGGAAGATGGGAATAGGCTATCCAAAAGGCATGGTGCCACAAGCGTTTGCGATTATGAAAAGATGGGAATATTGCCAAAAGCGATGCGTAATTACTTGCTGAGACTTGGCTGGAGTCACGGCAACGATGAGATTATTAGCGATGAGCAAGCAATAGAGTGGTTTAATTTAGAAAGTATTGGTCGTTCACCTGCACGGCTCGATTTCAAAAAACTGGAGCATTTGAATAACCACTATATTAGTAATATGAGCAATGAAGATATTCTGACTCTAATGCTTAGAGAAAATACTCTAACTGACAAAAAAAAGGGCTATTTACTGCGGGGACTGACAGGGTTAAAAAAAAGAGCAAACTACCTGACCGAATTATTGGATTTAGCAAAATTTTATATTCAAGATCCGCCACTTGATTTAAGTGAAGAGGCTGAGCAAATTGTCAAATCTAACCTCGATATAATCAAGTTACTCGCGTCATTTCTGTCAAAGATCGGTGATGAAAATTGGAATAAGGGTTTTTTATCTTCTCAGATCAAGGAATGTGCAAAATTGCACGATATGAAAATAAGCGATGTATACCACTCATTACGCGCCCCTATAACTGGAGTAATGGATGCACCTGGAATCATTGATATCATGGTGATTCTTGGTAAAGATGAGTGTATAAGAAGGTTACAAGCAATTTAAATGAAATAAGAAAATTTCTTGACAAGCTTTGCCAGCCCCTTTACCATCACAGTGGAGCTGTTGTATTTGCTTTCGCCAATCTGCAGATTAAAAGGTAAGGATTACTTAATGTACCGGCGTCTTATGTTCAATTTTTTGCAGTATATAGATACTGTATGTCTTTACAAAACTTCATCTACATCTAGATTTTTATCTAAATAAGCTG
>NZ_JAPQLK010000040.1:0-5000 GCF_028981785.1 Wolbachia endosymbiont of Drosophila leontia | reverse complement strand
TGACCTTACCCAGAAAAAGTAGAGAGAAAGTTAAGACGTTTTTATCATGAGAATAAATTGTGCAGGAATGCAATAGTTAATAGTAGAATGTCTACGTTATTTGTTATAAAAGATTTCTATGTATTCAAATATGGCAGTTCTGGTTTGTTGAGCGAGAAGTATCAATAAGCAGCTCCCTTTTAAGTGAACTTTTCTGCAACAGAGTTATCGTAACAACAGCCCTTATGGCTCATGCTGGAAATGATGTTTTTTGTATTCAATAGAAATTGGTAATTTTGAGAGGTATACTGTGACCCTTGATCGCTATGTAACAGCAGATTTTTATCGGGTTTGCGTTTATCAACGGCCATCAATAAAGAATCTATAACTAATTATCATGTTACTCATTAACCACCATGCGTGAATATAGGTCAATTATTGCCGCCAACAACCTTCTTTAGTTTTTATGTAGGTAATCCCAAACTTTATTTGGCTGATCAGTAGTAAAATTTTGATCCAATGTGTTCGGAGCCACAACTCGGTTGCTTATTTGCTGTTTTTTATTTTTGAACCTTCGTCTAAGCTTGGTTTTAATGCCATTTTCTTGCATAACACTTTGTACTGTTTTAATTTTTGCCTAAAGCTTTTAATTCAGCGTGAATTTTAGGAGCTCCATATCTGCATTTAGAAGCTTGATGTATTTTTTGAATATCTGCTAGAAGCCCTTCTTTTGCTAATTCTTTACTGCTTTTTTCCTTAGCAACCAATACCACCAGTACAAAACCCTACATAGTTCCTGTGTTTTATAGCAATTTCTATATAAAAGAATACTTTACTCTTTTTCTTTGCCCAGGGCTTTTTTTAAAATGTCTCTTTCTCTTGTTAGTTCTTTTTTTAGATCAAATCTTTCTTTGTCATAAGGAGCCTTTGCCTGGAAATGCGTATGCTCCAGACATTTTTCCATCATATTTTCTTACTTAACATACTACCATCTATACCTAGATCTTTTGCTATTTTTGTACTTGCTTGACCTGTTTCTTTAACCAGCTTAACAGCTTCTAATTTGAATTCTGCCGTATATTCTCTTCTATTTGTCATATTTTGAAAAAACGTTTTATTTTACTCCAAAAACGTCTTAACTTTCTCTCTACTTTTTCTGGACTACTCCGAATCGGTTGACAAATTGGACGCTTGATAAGCATAATTTGGAGCTTCTTGTGTAATGACTATATCATGAGCGTGACTCTCTCTTAATCCTGATGCAGTAATAGTAACAAATTTACAATTTTTTTTCATCTCTTCTATATTCCTATTACCAGTATACCCCATTGCAGCTTGCAATCCGCCAATCAATTGATGGATTACTCCTGAAGCTGGACCTTTGAATGGAACTCTTCCTTCCACTCCTTGTGGAACTAATTTTAGTTTTGAATCTTTATCTTGAAAATAACGGCTAGCTGAACCTCGTTTCATTGCACTAATAGATCCCATTCCTCGATAGCCTTTATATGCTCTGCCCTTATACATAATAATCTCACCTGGGCTTTCGTCAGTGCCAGCAAAAATCGAACCAATCATCACAGAGTCAGCACCAGCTGCAATAGCTTTTGCAACATCTCCTGAGTATTTTACCCCACCATCAGCAATTAGTCTGACGTTTCTTGCTCTACACGCCTCTGCAACATTCTTGATTGCAGAGAATTGTGGCACACCAACACCTGTAACTATTCTGGTTGTACAGATTGATCCTGGTCCTATTCCAACCTTCACTGCATCAACACCTGCATCAATCAACGCTTCAGCAGCCTCCTTTGTTGCAATGTTTCCGCCAATTAATTGCGTATTAGGATACATCTTTTTTATTTCCCTAATGGTATTGATAACGTTTTCGGAATGACCGTGAGCAGTATCCACAACAACTACATCAACTTCTTCTCCGATCAAAGCTTCACATCTGTCTATACCATCTTTTTTACCAGTGCCAATTGCAGCGGCAACTCTGAGACGCCCTTTACTGTCTTTACATGAATTTGGGTATCTATTGTATTTTTCAATGTCTTTAACCGTAATTAAACCTATACAACAAGAATTTTCATCTACGACCAAAAGCTTTTCTATTCTATTTTCATGCAACAATTTCATTGCTGAGGCACTATTCACTCCCTGCTCCCGCACTGTCACTAACTTATCTTTTGTCATCACTTCGGAAACTTTTACATTCATGTTCTGGTCTTCAATAAATCTCACATCTCGGTTAGTTAAAATTCCAACTAACTTGCGTTGATCGACTACAGGAATGCCAGAATAATTGTGCTCTCTCATTAATGAAATTGCTTCCGCAACTGTTTTATCCGGTGAAATCGTAATTGGGTTATACACAATCCAACTTTCATATTTTTTCACCCTTCTTACTTCTAAAACTTGTTCATCTATTGATAAATTCTTATGTATGCAACCTATCCCTCCATGTTGGGCAATAGCTATTGCAAAGCCCGATTCAGTAACAGTATCCATTGCAGAGGATATGAGAGGGATATTTAGTTCTATACTATTTGTCAAATAAGTTTTTGTATCTGCATCGCAAGGCAATATATTAGAATAGGCCGGCAAAAGAAGTATATCGTCAAACGAATAACAAGCTTCCATTTTCTTCATAGGCTTTATTTAAAGCTTATACGCCAATTAATTAAATTGCAATAGGCAAAATTAGCTAGGAGCCTTTAATTGTATAGCTCTAACTGTTTTTAGGAGATAGAAAAGCTATATAGTTGCTAATACATTTTATTGCACAATAAGCATTCTACATTATTTGCCAGCAAACAGAACTGCTCAATAGTTAAGTTTTCTGGACGTTCATTTCCACTCAATTTAGCGTTTTCAAGGACAGTTTCAGCGTGGTTCGTTATATTTTGCAAGCTATTTCTCAGCATCTTTCTTCTTTGAGAAAAAACAGCACGTGTTAATCTTGTTAAGGTTTCCAAATTTACTGCAAATTTTGGGATAGGCAAAGGATTTACTGTAATTACTGAAGAATGTACTTTTGGTCTTGGAAAAAACTCTTTAGGTTCAATATCAAATTCCTTTTTTATATCACATAGTAACTGGCTTAGCACTGATAAGGAACCATAATCTTTAGAATTGGGTCTTGCTGTAATGCGATCTGCTACCTCTTTTTGAAACATTAATGTCAAACTCGTAAAAAATTTTATACTATTTAACCACTTTAAAAATAACGCTACCGAGATATTGTAAGGCAAGTTAGCAATAACTTTAACTGGGCGCTCTATCAGCCCTTCTTCTGTAACATGCAGTGCATCCGCTTCTATAATTCTATACTTTCCTTGATGCTCATTTAGCAGTTGGTCATGGTGTTTTACTAAATCTCTATCTTTTTCTATAGAAAGTAGAGACTTTGGATTATGCACCAATATTTCTCTTGTTAATGCACCATATCCAGGACCAATTTCAATGACATTAAAATTCTCCAGACTACCAGCTAAAGCGACTATTTTTTTTGTTATCTCACTCGATAAAATAAAATTTTGCCCTAGACTCTTTTTTGGTTTCAGTAAAAATTTTTTCATATTATTTTCATTATACAGTATTTTAAAAATTAGTTGACTAAAATTCATTGATAATTGTATATTATTAATGTGTTTAACGCCGGCTTAGCTCAATTGGTAGAGCAACTGACTTGTAATCAGTAGGTTGTCAGTTCAAGTCCGACAGCCGGCACTCTCACTCATATAAGTAAAGTTGATGTCCTTTTTAATAGTAGCAAATTGGAAAATGAATGGAGTGCGTTCTTCATTTGTTGACTTTATAGGCAAACTTAACGACAAGAGCAACGAAATTACCTCTAAATTAGTAATTTGCCCTCCTTTTACATCATTTCCAAGCAGTATAGAGTTGAACAATAATATTAATATAGGAGCACAGAATTGCCATTATAAAAAGTTCGGTTCTTACACAGGTGAAATTAGTGCAGAAATGTTAAAAGAACTAGGGTGTACTTACGTAATACTTGGGCACTCTGAAAGGGCCAATGAAGAAGATAGTGAAATAAAACTTAAGTCGGAAATAGCAATAGAATCAGGCTTACACCCAATTATCTGTGTAGGTGAAAATTCAGAAGATTATAAGAATGAAAAAACAAAAGAAGTAATAGAATATCAATGTAAAAACCGCTTGCCAACGCACGGTGAATATACCGTAGCATATGAGCCAATATGGGCAATAGGCACAGGTCATGCGCCAAATAATGATGCAATTACTGAGGTGATAGAGGTAATAAAATTGTGTACTGGTAAAAAACACATTATATATGGTGGTTCAGTCAGTTCAGAAAATATAGAAAATTTGCTCAGTATCTCAAATTTATCAGGAGTTTTAATTGGCAGTGCAAGCTTAGATTTCGATCACTTTTATAAAATTATACAACAAGTTGAAAAAAAGTTTTCTCTTATCAATTCTAAAATCAGCAACTAAGAATCCTATAACAAGTGACATCATTTCAGTGTCAAGCATATATAGCTAACCCAAGAAAGGGTTCCCTCCTTGGTTTTGATGTAAGTAATCCCATACTTTATTTGGTTGATCAACAATAAAGTTCTGATCTAGTATATTGGGAGCTACAGCTCTATTATCTGTTTGTTGTTTTTTAATTTTAAACTTTCTTTTCAGTATAGCCCTGATGTCATTTTTCTGCATAATACTTTGCACCGTTTTCAAATTGCAACTTTTACCCAAAGCCTTCAATTCAGCATGAATTTTAGGAGCTCCATATCTACATTTAGAAACTTGATATATTTTTTGAATAGCTTCGAGTAGCTCTTTATTTGCTGATTCTCTACTGCTTATTTTTCTTGTGGTCCACTTATAGTAGCCACTAGCAGAAAATCCTACATAATTCCTGTACTTTATAGCAGTTACTATATAAAAAAATATTTTACTCTTTTTGACTGGCCAGGGCTTTTTTTTAAATGTCTCTTTCCCTTGTTACTCTTGCTTTGTAAATCAAA
>NZ_JAPQLK010000039.1:0-20286 GCF_028981785.1 Wolbachia endosymbiont of Drosophila leontia | reverse complement strand
ATAAGACGCCGATACATTAAGTAATCCTTACCTTTTAATCTGCAGATTGGCGAAAGCAAATACAACAGCTTCAGTTTCATGATAAGGGGGCTAGCGGAGTTTGTCAAGGAATTCTTATTAAAACTAAAGAGCTCAAATGAAAGGAGGTAAACTCTAAAGTATACATTTAGTAGCGCTTTCTATGAGAGAAATCGTATTACCTATTCCGTAAAGCTTTATGAAAGATCCCATTCTTGGACCGGTTTTTTGGCCAAGTAACGTTTCATATAATAGCTGAAACCAGTCACGTAAGTTGGTGTAATCATATTTTTTTCCAATAGAAAATACCTGAGATTGAATTTCTTCAGCAGTAGCAGTTGTAGATAGAGAATGTAAAGTGTCCTTCAAATCTAGTAACGCTGCTTTTTCTTTTTCATTTGGAGTTTTATATGATTTTGTTGGCTTGATAAAATCGTGATAATACTTTACTGCAAAGTCTGAAAGTCTATCAAGCATTTTATTATTTTCTGGTGTAACGTTTGGTGCATAAGAGGATATAAAACCCCATAGGATCTCTTTGTTTTCAGCATTACACGCTGCTGCTAGGTTTAAAAGTAGTGAGAAATTTGTGCCTGAAGTTTCTATACTGGGAACATTGCCCTGGTGAATGTGCCAAGCAGGATTATTTATATCCTTTTCTTTGTTCTCATGATAACGCTTTACAAATTCTAAATATTCATCAGTTGATTTTGGTACCACATCAAAATATAAACGTTTAGCTTTTTTAGGACTCTGAAAAATGTACAATGCTAAGCTCTCTGTTGGTGCGTAAGTTAGCCACTCTTCAATTGAAATGCCATTTCCTTTTGATTTTGATATTTTCTTTCCTTCTTTATCAAGGAAAAGCTCGTAGCAAAACAGAAGTGGTGGCTTTTCTCCAAGTATTTCACATATTTGACTTGAAAGCACAGCAGATGGAGTTAAATCTTTTCCGTGAGCTTCGTAATTTACTCCAAATGCGGCCCACCTCATTCCCCAATCAGGTTTCCATTGCAGTTTACATTTTCCTTTTGTCACTGGAACTTCTATTTTTTCCCCGTTTGGGTCTTCATATGTGATTGTTCCTTTCTCTGTATTTGTTTCAATTACTGGAACTTGTAAAACTTGAGAAGTTTTTGGGCATATTGGCAAGAATGGACTATAAGTCTGCTGTCTTTCTTCCCGAAATGATGGAAGCATTACGTCCATCACTTTATCATAATTTTTCAGTAAGAGTAAAAGTTTTTCATCGTAAACGCCAGATTTATAACACTCTGTTGCACTCCTGAACTCGTATTCAAATTCAAACATATCAAGAAATTTACACAACAATGAATTCATATGATGACCATAACTCTGATGAGTGCCAAATGGATCAGGTATCATAGTCAATGGTTTATTTAAGTGCTCTCTTAGCATCTCTTGATTTGGCACATTATCTGGTATTTTTCGCAAACCATCCATATCATCTGAAACTGCAATGATTTTGGTTTTTATACCAGGAGCTATTTTTTTTAATGCATTTACAATAACTGTAGTGCGGAAAACCTCTCCAAAGGTTCCTATGTGGGGTAAACCAGAGGGTCCATAACCAGTTTCAAATATTATTTCTTTTTTATTAGGAAACTCTTGCAATATTTTTTCTGCTTCTTGAAATGGCCAACTTGTCATTATCGGGATTAAATAATGCACCTTAACTTAAAGTGCTACTAGTTTCAATGGATTTTTAATATAATGGTATAGTATTAGTGTTAGAGCTATTATTAGAAGGTTAAAGATATGTCCACAGGTAGTATACAAACAGATCAATTATTTAAAGGTCTTACAAGACCTGCAATGCTCTTTGGTGTGAGTTATATGTTTGCAATATTAAACGTCCTGATTTGCATGCTAATTTTCATTAATTCAAATGATTTAAGAGTGATTCTCTTAATGTTACCAGGTATACATGGACTTGGTTATATAGCTTCTGCAAAAGAACCGTTGTTTATTGAATTATTTATGGTAAAATTGGGAAAGTGCTCGAAATGTTTAAATCGTTTTTATCATGGAGCCAATTCTTATGATATTGCTTAACGTTGTGTGATGCTGAGGTTTAGGGCTGTTCAATCAAAGAATAAATCTACTCTGAGCAGGGAAGTTCACGCTGCTGAATTTATTCCTTATTCTTGCTATTGGAATAGCACAACCTTGATGACAAAAGAAAATTGGTTGGTTAAGGTTATAAAATTAAGTGGCTTTGCATTTGAAACCGCCGATGACGAGGATTTAGTTATACAGAACAACATCAGGAATCAGATGCTAAGAAGCATTTCATCTCCGGCATTTAGTTTGTATTTTCATACTATCAGACGTAAGAAAAATATTTTTTCTGATGAATTTGCAAGTCAAGGTTTGCCGAATTTTTTCGCTAATCACGTAAATCTAAAATGGAGAGAAAAACACGCAACAAGGCAATCATTTATTAATGACCTATACATTACGATTATCCGTAGAGCGGACACAAAAGGAGTAGAATTTTTGTCACATCTACTAAAAAAATTCGGACATGTAACTTCAAAACATGCTTGGGAAAGTGATATACGTGCCACGTATGAAGATTTAGAGGAAACGACAAATCGTGTAGTGACAAGCCTTAGAAATTATTCGCCTAAAATTCTTGGAGTAAAAGAAACTCCAGATGGTTTGTTCTGCGAAATAATGGAGTTTCTATCTAGAATCGTAAATTGTGGCTTCGTTACAAATACGCTTTTTCCGCTAAGAACTGAAATATCAAGATACTTACCAGTATATAGGTTATTCTTTGGCCGTAAGATGATACAGGTTGTGACTCATAATGAGAGTAAATATGCTGGAATAATTAGTATCAAAGAATATGGAAATCATACTTCTGCAGGAATGCTTGATTCGTTTTTACAACTTCCTTACGAGTTTATAATTACGCAATCTTTTCAATTTATAAACAGGCAAATGGCGATTGGAAAAATGCAGATACAGCAAAATCGAATGATACAGTCTGCAGATAAAGCTATTTCTCAAATAGCAGAAATTTCTCAAGCGCTTGATGACGCAATGAGTGGTAAGATTGCGTTTGGTCAACATCACCTGACTATTTTATGTATAGAAAAAAGTCCTAAATCATTGGATAACGCTCTGTCGTTGGTAGAATCAGAGCTTTCTAATTGCGGTGTTTACCCTATACGTGAGAGAGTTAACCTTGAACCAGCATTTTGGGCGCAAATTCCTGGTAATTTCGATTATATAGTGAGAAAAGCTACAATAAGTAGTCTTAATTTGGCTGGATTTGCATCTCAACATAATTATCCTACTGGTAATAAATTCAATAACCACTGGGGAGATGCCGTTACAGTTTTTGACACGACATCTGGTACTCCATTTTTTTTCAACTTTCATATAAGGGATGTTGGACACACTATGATAATTGGCCCAACTGGTGCTGGTAAAACTGTTTTAATGAATTTCCTGTGTGCCCAAGCGATGAAGTTTTCTCCAAGGATATTCTTTTTTGATAAAGATCGCGGTGCAGAGATTTTCTTAAGAGCACTTAGTGGTATCTATACTGTAATAGAACCAAGAACTAAAACAAATTTTAATCCTTTACAACTTGATGATACCTCTGATAATAGAACATTTTTAATGGAGTGGATAAAGTCTTTAATTTCGGTATATAATGATAAATTTACTTCAGAAGATATTGCACGAATTAATGATGCAATTGAAGGGAATTTTAAATTAAGAAAAGAAGACAGATTCTTGAGAAACCTCGTACCGTTTTTAGGGCTTGCAGGTCCTGATACTCTAGCTGGGGCAATATCTATGTGGCATGATAATGGTTCTCATGCTGCAATATTTGACAATAAAGAAGATTTGCTAGATTTTTCACGAGCAAGAGTATTTGGTTTTGAGATGGCTAGCTTGCTCAAAGATCCTGTTGCTCTTGGACCGGTCTTGATTTATTTATTTCATAGGATTAGTATATCTCTTGATGGTACTCCATCTATTATCGTTCTTGATGAGGCATGGGCGTTAATAGATAATCCAGTTTTTGCACCCAAGATAAAAGACTGGTTGAAGGTACTGAGAAAACTAAATGCTTTTGTGATTTTTGCTACTCAGAGTGTTGAGGATGCAAGTAAAAGTGCTATTAGCGATACGCTTGTACAACAAACAGCGACACAGATTTTTTTACCAAATCTGAAAGCTACTAGTGTCTATCGGGATGTTTTTATGTTAACTGAACGTGAGTATATATTAATTAAGCACACAGATCCAAGTACTAGATTCTTTTTGGTGAAACAAGGAGTTAATGCTGTAGTAGCTAGAATAGACTTAAAAGGCCTGGATGATATAATCAACGTATTATCCGGACGTGCAGAAAGTGTTCTATTGTTACACGATATATTAAATGAAGTTGGGGACAACCCAAAAGTATGGTTGCCTATATTTTATCAGAAGGTAAAAAATGTTTAAGACTAAGCTGTCATTGCTATTAATTGCGATATTTTTACTAAATATAGACTTTTTACTCTCATATCCAGTGCTTGCAGATGGAGTAAGTGGTACTGACAAGACAGAATTTGTTAGCAGATTTAATTCCACTGGCAGTTTTAGTCGTGCCTCTAATCCTGATTGTGGAGCGTTTAAAACAGCTGCAGCACTTGCTGGAATAGCGATTGCTGTTGGCGCAATATTTACTGGCATTGTTTTGATCGTTTCTTCTGCTGGTTTGTTTACCGCTCTTGTTATTGTTGGAATGATAGCTGCAATTGTTGGAGTCTGGAAAGCGATAGGAGGGCTTGTTGTTTGTGAACATAGTTTTGTTAAACACCCAGTTGCACGTGATCATGATGGAAAATACAAAAATTTTAAATTAGAAGACACAGGTTATAGTGGCTGCACCAATGAAAATTACCAAACAGAAGAGGAATATTTTTCTTGTTTGCAAAATAAAGCTCGGGAAGACGTGAACAAAAAAGATTATGACGGGAAAAGAGCAGAAAAAGAAGCCTTAAATTCTAACGTTCAGGAGAGTACAGAGAGTTATTACTGGCCAAAAAACGGTGTGCAATACAGTGAATATATAGAAGTGTGTCATCGAAACCCTTTAACTTTTGGTAATCTTTTTAACAAGAAAGACTTTGATTTCAGAAAAGAAACTGGATACATAGATTTTGATGTCAGGGAGAAAGATACTGGATATGTAGATGGGTCATGGTCCCCGAAGGTTGATGGTGAGCTGAAATGTAAAGTTCTCAAAGCAGGACAGAGCGAACCCATACATGGAGCTACATTTAAAGCAGTAAGAAAAATGGGCAGATTATGTGTGGAGTTAGCAAGTGTGAAAATGCTTGGTATCGAAATGACTCCTTGGCCGCAAGGGGTTGATATGGGGTGCACGGAATTGCCACCTGACCCACTTGCTCCTATGTGTGAAAAATCTGTGATGATATTCAAAAATAAAGATGGTACAGGAGAGGAAAAAGTTCCTATTGGTAATAATGATGACTATAAAACTATTATCAGATCTAAAGAAAAAAGACTCAACGGACAAGGGGGGAAAATTTTTGTAGGTTATGATAATGCTGGCTGTTTTAGCTCGTATGTTTCTGAAGCTTGTTATAACCAGGCAGGGAGTAAATCATTAGCTCCTATTCCCGCAACTTCTATGATAGTGCAATGCATTAAGGAATCGTTAGATAATTTAGTTGCAGGTAAAGGTGCACCAAATGGTGAGAGTTTTATATCTGTAGCACAGAAAAGGCTGAAAAACACTGTAACTGCTGTTTTAGTTTTAGCTTTAATACTGTTCTCTATAAAAGCCATGTCTGGTGGAGTTCAGAGGCCTCAAGAAATGTATATGTTGATCATAAAATTCGCTTTAGTGATTTACTTCACAACAGGCAGTACCGTGTCTCATTATTATGGAGAATTAACTCGTCTCTCAAATGGTTTGTCAGAGATAGTGCTAAAAGCATCATCTGAAAGTAAAGGCATATGTAATTATAAAGCAGGTACAGATTATGAATATACTCGTGCAGGAAAGAGGGTATCTTACAGTTATCTTGCACCTTGGGATAGGCTTGATTGTAGAATTTTATTTTATTTAGGTGCCCCTTTAGATGGAATTGGTGGCAAAATTGGTACTGGAGGTGTTGCAACGTTAGCAGTCTTGCTTGGTGCTGCTCCTGTCTTATTAGTTGCAGGTTCGGTAATCGGTATTATTTTTGCTGGTGGACAAATTTTAGTAGCTCTTGTCTGTATATTTATGGCCGTTCTGATGATGATGGTTATTTTGTGGCTGTGCTATGTATTTATTTTATCTCTAGTTGCTTTAAGTGTAATCATCATTTTATCACCTTTGTTCATTCCTATGGTTTTATTCCAACACACCAAAGGATATTTTGAAGGCTGGGTGAAAGAGTTGATTACCTATAGCTTATACCAGGTTATCCTTTTTGCGTTTTTGTCCTTTATGTTCATAGCATGTGATAAAATCTATTTTAAAAATTTAAATTTTGAACTGGACGAGTCATATAAAAATGAACAACCGGACAAGTCATATGAAAAGAAACAAGCAGAAATCTCATATAGTAAGAAAAAACAGTGGTTTAAATTGAAAGATGGGGAATGTGATAAAAATGAAACTACTCTTGCATGTATGATGCAAAATTATAGCTTTAAAAAGAGCAGCATACTTGGTCTATTCGACTTTACATACATGGAGTTTGGCAGCTCTCTCATCGGAGAATTATTAAAATTGTGTTTAGTATTATTCCTCTTTTACCACTTTTTAAACATTCTTCCTGGCATGGCTGCTGAACTTGCTGGTAACCATAGAGCAGCACTTGGCTCAGGTCGGACACCTGGACAAATGGTGGGCAAAGCTTTATCTGCTGCCAAAGCTGCTGCTGGGGGTGTTGCTGGAGTTGCTGGTGCTGCTGCTAAGAAGTTGAGTGGTGGAGACAAGAGTAAATCTCGAGGTTCTGGTTCTAGTAGCTCCGAGAGTGTTAGCAAAAGCACTGAATGAGTTGGATTTATGCTAAAATTTTTGCTGATAATACCGTTTTTTTTTCTGTCAGGCTGCGGGGAACATCACTGTATTAAGCCAGAAAATTTATCAGGTTTGCGTGAAAAACTAGATATAGTGTCAACAGAGCAGAAATGGGTTGATTCTGGTGTTAATATTTCAGATAGAATAAGAGTAACAGAGATTGATATAGTGCCTAGTAAGGTTAATTTTTGTCCTAAGCAGTATGCAGATTTTGCAATTGGGCCTGGGAGAAATGACGTTGCATTACCATTTGCGCTTAAAAAAGGCGATACGATAAGCTTTAGTGTGATTGGAAGTAAAGTGTGTAAAGATAAAGAGAGTGAGACAAAAATCAGGTATTTGAAAATCGACGAAAAGTGTAGCGAGCAAGAAACGGAACATTTTGCACATGTTTTAAATCAAGAGAAATGCCAAGGTGGCAAGGATGGGATATGTCCTAATAAATATATAATAGGCGATGCGCAATGGTTGAGTGGAAGAGAGTACTGGTTTTCGAAGTTAGATCAAGATGAAAGAAAAAAGGAAATTGAAAATATTATTAACTCTATAAAACAAGGAGAGAATATAGATTGCAGCAAGCTTTCAGAGAGCAGTGCAAGTAAGATAGATACGCACATTTTAAATTCACTCTGTAGACGTATATGTAAATTTTCTTCTGGTCGTAGAGGCGAGGATTGCGTGTATATTGAATATAATAATATAGAAATTGAGCTATTCAATGCTTTAAATTCTAGTGGTGAATCTGTTGTTGCTGAAATTATTAGTAACGTATTAAAGGGAAAACAGGTAAAAACTGACATTACATTTCTAAAAGTTGGTATGGATAATGAAACTCTTGAACACATTCCAGGTGGTGGTTTATGTACTAGTTGTGATCATAAGATGGAGAATGACCATCAAATACCAAGTTTAACTTTTAGTCTATGTAGCAGAAATGACAAGAGCTGCTACAATACAAATGACAAAGGCGGGTTCAACATAAGAGTAACGAAGAACCATAGTCTGGAAAATAGCTTGTATATAAGTGTTTCCGATAAATTCCCTGAGCATAAGCCTGGTGAAAATCAAGCGGATATATCTGTAGATATCAGCAAAGTTCATGACATGGAAAACTTGAAAGGAAAATTAAAAGACAAAACAGGCACCATATATTACGGAATAAGAGACCATGGCTGCGATTACAAAAATGAAGGTCAGTTTAGTATTAACCTAACAACTAAAGAGCCACCTACAAAAACTTTTAGTGCAATATATAATTTCTTTGATGAAAAAGTGAAAACTGCATTTTTCGGCTCTAATTATAAAGACCCTAACGCAATTCACTCTGATACTAGTCCTGTGAAGTCTCTTTACGAAAGTTTTATAAAATCAAGCAGAACAAATACCATTAGATCTACTATAATATCACTATTAGTACTATATATAATCTTATATACTCTTTATTACTTTTTTGGATTAACTCATATTTCTATATATGAGTTTTTAATTATATGCGTAAAGATAGGAATCATCGCCCAGCTATTGCAGGATAATAGCTGGGACTTTTTTTATAACAACGCATTCTCTATATTTATTAACACTCCAAAACAACTAATAGAAATAGCAAATTTTAGAGGCACTACTTCAAATGTTTTTGAGTTTCTTGATTTGCCGCTCAATAGGTTCTTGTCATCGCATTCAGTATTGTTAATAGTATCTCTTATATTTTCTGGCCCTTTGGGCATTGTATCTTTTTGCTTGGTGATTTGGGGTTTAATCACAGTGAGCTTATCTATTTTTAATGCCTTATTTTCTTTTATTACATCTATAGCAATAGTTGCGTTATTACTTTCTTTAGCACCTATTTTTATTATTTGTCTTTTATTTGCGTATACTAGGCAGATGTTTCAAAACTGGGTTAAAAATTTAGCAAGATTTGCAATTCATCCAGTGGTCCTTTTAATTTTTATATCACTGATAAGTCAGGTTATGGATTATATTGTGTATTCAGTATTTGATTTTGAGGTCTGCTCTACATGTATACTTAATATTAACCTAAAGATTTTTAACCCTTGTATTTTTTATGGTTATGCTTCCAAATATACACCTAATATTACCGCTATGATGGCTTTTGTTATTTTGGGACACGCTATGAAAGCTTTAGTTGAAGCTTCTTCGGCAATATCTGACTCGTTGTTTGGTGCTTATGTAGCGAGCGAACCTGGAAGACAGTATCAACAAAGCTTAATGGGAGGAGTAGGGTTAGATGAACAAAGCGTTCAAAGAAGAGAAAGAGGAGATGCCTCTCAACAGTCAGGTACGTCAAGACCTCAAATACCACAAGGGACTCAAAGGTCAACGCCTCAGATACCACAAGGAAGACAGCAATGATAAGTAAAAGATCACTATTGTTGATACTGTGTCTTGCAATCACTGGTTGTAATATGGATTGTGTCGAGCCTGGGTTGCAGAGCAAAAACACCAGCGTTAATGTGGATGTTCCAGTTCGTGAAGCCGATAAAATTCATTGGGTTGATTCTGGTCAGGTAATTAGTCAGGGTGAGAAAATCAAATTCACCCTCGATGGATCAGTAAATTTTTGCCCTTTTAAAGAAGACAAAAATCCAAGGAAAGTACTTGTGCCAGCTAGCTTTTGTGCTGATGGCTCAGAACCGAATTATAGTAAGGCTGCGGATATTAATAGTGTACCTAACAATTATGGTGTTAATGAAAGTAAAAACGAACTATGTGGTGGCAAAGGATTTGGCAGCAATAGACGTTATGTGGACACTGGAATTAAAGTAAATCCTGGTGACAAGTTAAGCTTCAGCTTAGTTCCCAGAAAAATAACAATTGATTACGACAATCCAGAAGGGAAAGGCATCAATTTTGATGACAATTGTTATAAAGCTGCAGAAAATGACCGTAAGGAAACTGTATATAAGAAAGCTACAGTGAGTGAAGTACATCAGGGGGGAGAGTTTTTTTGTGATGGTAAAGATGGTACAAAAAATAAAATACAATTTTTACCTCTTGATAAAACAAAAGCAAAGGAAAGCAAAGTGCTAGTTGGCAATGGGTATACCCCATATGATAATAAGGTGCATTTTAATAAAGGTTATATTCAAGACAACGAACCATGGGTATATGGTTCACTACTTGATTTACGCCGCGCTAAAATAGGATTGAACGAGTTATGTGATGGAAAAAACTGTAGTCTTGATGAGAGAAAAAAGTACTCCTCCTATGAGCTTAACTGTTACCATCAAAATATATGCTATACTGAGAAGGGTATATGGAACTATGGTTTAGATCAAGCAGGAGAACGGAACTGTGTCTCCTCTATAAGGTATAAGAAGTACGATAAAGGAAATAAATGTGATATGTATTCTTATCTAGAAAAAATGGAAGGGAATGTTAAAGCAGGTAGTTTTACTGAAGATGATAAATCTTGGGCTGAGGCTCTTGTTGCAAAAATAAGCGATCCAGGTGATGCAAGTATTTCTGAAGGCAAGCGTAATGATATGAAGGGCGATGCTAAAGGTATTCAATGTCTTCCAAAAAGAGGAGAAGCAGGAAAGGAGAAAAATGATAAACTAGTATGCTCAAAAATCAGTGATAATTTTGAAGATTTTTCCTTAAAATTAAATCATGACTATCCAATAGGAAGTGTAACACCTGGTAGCAGTGTGATGCTTGCCATTGCAGATTATGGTCACTATGGAGCTAATAGAGGTGGGTACCATGTTAAAGTGACTAGATCATGTGAATATATTAATGGCGAAAAATTATATGTATATTTAGGTGATGAGCCACCTAAAGATTTGCATGGTGTGGGAACTAATGATTTTAAAGTGGTAGGAGTGAGAGAAAGAGTAGACGGAAAAGATGAGTACACCATATTAGATGTAATAAGCGGAGAACACTTTCAGAACGAGGAGTCTAAGAAGATATATTTCGGTATCGATGTAAGTAACGTAGAGAGAGATGACATTACAGATAAAAATGGCAAATATTACGAAAACAATAAGTATAGTGTAACTTTATTTGTTAAAAGAAAAATTAATGATTTTATTTCATCGAATATAAACGAGATATTTAAGTTTACGAAAGAAGAAGTAATTGGTGACAGCGTTAAAGATTCATATAAAGGATATATAAAAGGCCTTCTTCAGGGGGTAAGAGCTTTGCTTACTCTATACGTTATATTTACTGTCTTTGGCTATATGTTTGGAACAATACAGCTAAGTAAATTTGATTTTATTGTAAGAATGTTCAAGATAGCATTTATAGCTTTTGCCTTTAGCGATAGAAGCTGGGAACTCTTTGGTACAACTTTATCCAGACTTTTTGTAGATGGCAGCACTTATTTAGTTGATAGCTTTTCTGGCTATATAGGGGAAGGGGAGAGAAAATTTGCATTCTTAGACTTAACAGCAGGAGTATTATTCACAACAGAAACTTGGCTAAAGTTTTTATCGTTGATGCTCTCTGGTCCTTTTGGCTTTATTGCATTTTTGGCAATACTCTATGCTACTTTTATGTTCTTAAAATGCATTATTAGCGCTACGTTTAAATATGTGATATCTACTGTTCTAGTAGCGTTTTTACTGTCATTAACACCTTTGTTTATCGTGTTTATTTTATTTCAACAGACTAAACCCTTGTTTGATAACTGGATAAAAACGTTGGCTCATGTTTCATTAGAACCAGTCATTTTATTTTCATCTTTATCTCTTTTAAATCAGTTGATGTATTCAGTTTTATATAACCTCACAAATTTTTCTGCATGCTATCAATGTTTAATTAGCATAAATTTCTTATCGTATGATCTATGCCTGATGAAATCAATACTGCCTCTTGGATACAGTCCTGGCACTAATGTTGATGTTGCACTCAGTACCGGAGAAAGGGCTGGTGGGCACTTTGCAGCATTACCTATAGACCTAATCCAGGCGTTTATATACCTCATTATTGCCGGTGCAATGGAAGCTTTTGTTTCTATATCGGAAACTATGGTACAAACACTATTTAGCTCTGGTTATGGAGTTACTGGCGGTGTTGGTACAGTTGCTAAGAGCGCATCGCAAGCTATGCTGTCAACCGTTGGCCTTGATGATAAGACCCAAAGTATGATACAGAGTATCAAGCAGAAAATGAGTAAAGATCGGGGAAAAATTGAGGCTAAATTACCTAACACGCCAAAGCAACCAGACAAAAAAGAAGATTCTAAAGGAAGTTCTGATAAAACAACGAGTGATAGACCTCAAACATTAAAACAATCAGATCAGCAAAAAAATTCTGATGAAACAATAAGAAGTGATCCTAGTGCTAAAGCTAAAAACAAGGAAGAAAATGGAGAGGAGTAAGATATAAATGATATTATGGAGTAACTAATTAAAAAGATATTTTAAGTAAAGTTTTAGAAATTTATTCTGTATTTGGAAAAAGTTTAGATATGCAATCACGTTTAGGCAAATGTTGGTTTAGGGTATTACTTCTTGCAGCTTATGTGCTGATCACAGGTTGTAGTAAAAACGATATGCCTTTTCCAAGGTGTATATCTGCTGACTATTTTGGTCCTAAACCTATTGCAGTAAGCGCTCATTTTTCAAGCGACCACGATGCGTTTATTCCAGGAGATGGAGAAGTTATTGATCCTGAAACTGGCGAAATTAATTATGGTTTTCACCATAACCAAGTGGTGAAGTGGGAGGATACCGGACTCGAAACCAATGGAGATAGTTTAAAAGTGCGAGTTAATGGTGCATGGACATCTTGGAGTAATAATAACAAGAAGGAATCTAAAAAAGGCAGTTATACCTTACAAAGCTTGGAGCAGTTAAAATATGCAACTAAATTTGAAGGTAAACAAAGTGATAATAGTTTACCTAATTTTCACTTAGTTTGTAATGATTATAAACCTAGCATACAAAAATTTTCAAGTAAGCCTAATGCAAGTTGCACTGTAAATTGCAAGTGCATCAATGAAGATGATAGCGCAAATACAGTATCACGTGGTGCTCCATGTTGGTTTACCAACGGTCATGGTGCTTATCTTTTGTTTCAAACGGGGAAAGATGATCCTAACGAAAATCTAAAGTTAATGCGCGATCCTCAATATCCTACTGTACATCTAGGTTATAACTCCACAGCAGAGGGCGACAATGGATTTTTTACTTTAGACAGAGATAACACTAAATTAAAGGACAGAAATTGTAATGAGTTGAAGTTAAAAAAGGGATGGAAAATATATGTAAAAATATTAGATAGATATTACTTAGATAGTGTAGGTGGCTACTCTTTTGAGTTCTTAAGTGGAGTGCAGCAGCCAAGTAGTTTTGGGTTTTTTGATTACATTTATAACTATCTAAAATGTGTATTATTGATTAACGAAAATTGCAAAGAACATTTTAATAGCAATGATCCTGCAGTTGCACAAGCTATGTTCGAAAATATAGCTGAAAAAGGTACGAGCTTTCACAATTTTGTTCTTTCCTTGCTTGTTCTATTTGTAATGATTTCATCGCTTCTTTATCTTTTTGGCATGATACGAGAAACTAAGCATGATATGCTCATCAGAATGATGAAAATCACTCTAGTAATAGTGCTTATATCTCCTGGAAGTTTTAGATTTTTCTATGATCATTTTCTTGTTTTATTCGTTAAAGGTCTTGAACAATTGATAAGTGTAATTACTAACTTTGCTCCCAACATGAACACCGGAAGTATTGCTCAAGGAGATGAAGCTAAGTTGTTTAGCTTCATGGAGGACATGTTCAATAAATTTTTTGCTTATTCTGTTTGGAAAAAGTTTGCAGCGTTTTTACATTACCAAATGTGGGCAAGCCTTCTTATGATACCGGCAATTTTCATAGGGATTGTACTATACTTCTTGTTGTGCTTGTATGCTTACATAATATTTCTCTCTGGCTTTATGGGTATAGCTTTTCTTATAGCTATCATGCCACTGTTTCTAATTTCTATTTTATTTTCACCGCTGAAAAGTCTATTTGAAGGTTGGATAAAATTCTGCATCAGTTTTTGTTTACAATCGATTATGATATTTACTCTCTTGTCATTGTTGGCTTCAATGATAATGAACACCTTTTATAGACAACTAGGTTTTACTGTATGCTACAATAAATGGTTCGAGGTAAAGTTATGTGCTCCAAAATGGGTGTTTGGCGGTTTTTGTATCGTTGATAAGCAGTACTTTGGTTGGACTCCAGGGCAAATTTTCGTACCTTACACTCTTGGAGAAGCTTCTTCTCTTAACATAGATAAAAGTATAGAAGGTATAGAAAAGATAAGCAGAGAAGGTGGTACAATAAAATTTACTGGTGGTGCTGGATATATCCCGCTTCCACCGGATTACATTGAAAAAGGGTTTCGTTATATAGATTATCCTTTCTTTAACCCAATTCCTGGTACTAAAGAGAATCCAGCAGACCACTATATTGCAGAAAGTGATATGGTAGTAGATAATAGCTGTAGTGTAAAAGATTTAGTGCGTTTAACAAATAGTTTATCCCATGCATCAGAAAAAGCTGATATCTTATTATTGATTAATAATATAAGTAAAAAGACAGAAATCTATTGTAAGCAGCCAGGAAATGAAAGCAGGTGTACTAATTACAAGGAAATCATAGAAAAAGTAATTCTACAGCCAAGTTTAAAAAGTGAAATAAAGTCTTTAGTGCAAGATATAATTAGACAAGATGGGAGCTGCCAATCACAGAATTTTTATAAGGTAAATAGAAACTATCAAGAAAATAGTGATTACCAAAGGGTGCAAGACATACAGAGAGGTTATTTAATCAATGCAGGGGAAATCTTTGTGTTATTCTTGCTTTCATTTTTAATGCTCTCCTTACGCGAGTTCGTACAACAAATGGGCTCAAGTATAGCTGGTGGTGGATTCAGCGTTTACAATATATCTAGAATGTATGAAGCATCGCCTTTGGTTGGCATAATGGAAGGATTAAAACAGCATTATTGGCAAGACGCAATTGGTGGAAAACTAGAATCTTTACGTAATTGGGCTACTCATTTACCGGATAGATTAGCCGGAGGTACAGCTAATCTACTGGGTAGGATACCAAGGGTTGGAGGAGTGCTGAAATACGCTATTGATGTGCCACGTAAATTTGTAGGTGCTACTATTGAAGCAACGAAGCTTGCAACATCGCCTGAAAATGATGTTGATAAGCTCGAGGAAAAAATTTACAGGGCATTTGGAGTTGATAAGGAAGATATTATACACAGAAGGATCGGTAAATATTTAGATTATTATAAAGGATACGTAGGATCACATTTGGGCTATACAATAGAAGATGCTATGAAGTTTACTTGGGAGCATGGTCTTGACTCTATAGGAAAGCATGGCTATGATCATAACCTACTCTATAGAGCAAAAGAATATAGGCGAGATTTCTTAGAGAAGCTTCATGATTACACTATCGGCCGTAAGAGAGAACCAGAAAAAGACAATCCTGATCAATCAAATAAGGTAGAACGAGAGTTAGGCACGGAACTAGTAAGAGATAACCATGATCAGCCACTAGAAGAAGGCGACCCTCTTCGACTACGAGGGGGAGGTCAGCCAGATAAGGTAGTACGAGAACTAAGCACAGAACAAGAAGACAAGCCTAATCAACTACAGCATGATCAGCCAACAGAAGAAGATAAGCCTGATCAATCAAATGAAGTGACACGAAATTTAGGCACGGAACCAAAAGTTTCAGATGAAATTGATGATTTTGGATCTGCTTTTGAAGGTATGGAAAAACGTGCTGAAAGAGAAGGCAGAAGAAATCAAGATAAAGTTTACAACCTCTCACCACTTTTTGAAATGAACACTCCAGAAGCTGTAGAAAAACGTGCTGAAAGAGCTAGAAGAAAAGGAGAAAGAGATCGAAAAGACGAAGTTTATAATCTTAAGCCTTTATTTAAAGAACCAAAAAATCCAGAAGAGTACGTTAGGGCACTTTTTGAAATGAATACCCAGGAAGCTATAAAAAAACGTGCTGAAAGAGAGGAAAAAAGAAATCGAGAAGACAGTAAAAGGAAATTACCGGAACCAATGAGGAAACCAGATGCAAAAGGAGATGAGAAGAGGATTGAAGATGAAGACTAATAAAAATTTCAAAGGCCTTGATTATTATAAATTGCAGCAAGACAAAGATGGCAACATAAAGTTAAATGACTACGACGACGTTTTAAATGCGCGTAGGGCAAGGGTAGACTTGTTGCGGGATAACACATCACTTGACAAGGATGTCAATTTTGCTAAGTTGAATAAAGCTTTGAGTGAGAAATTTGTAGGTAATCGTGGTTTATTGTCTGAATTTGATAAGGAAGACAAAGAGATTGCACAAGAAAGGCTTAAGATGTCCAATATTTTAGACAATCTTGATAATCTTGCAAACATTAAAAGTGAAGAGCTATTGGAGGTTAGTTTATTGCTATCAGATCTTAGCTTCATAGAGAGAAATGTTGTACTAAATACCGATCAAAATTCTGATCTTACAGAGTTTAAAAGTCTATTTATCGAAAAAAAGGCATCTGGTAAAGAGTATAGTAAAGAAGAATGTAGAGGCTTTCTTGATAATATAGATAAAATCAATGCTATAATTAAGTTAGAGTTAGAAAGCAGAATTGAAGGGCTAAATCATGATGAAAAAAATGATCATGATGATTTACAAGATGAGATTGGTCAAGCAATTAATGCAGCAGGCAAATCAGAAAAAGATAACTGATGAGTCTTGTGTTTGTGTTTTTCTTACAAGCGACTCGATAGCTTCTCTCTATTAAACTGCTAAAGCCATATTGACATTAATCATATAGTATAAATCATTAGTTATTTTGGAGCTTATTTAATATGCTACGCATCATTGCAGGCAAATATCGCGGAAGAAAAATAACTACAGGTAAGCATTTAGCTGCACGGCCAACTATGAGTATTGTCCGAGAAGCAATATTTAATATGCTTTCCTCAAGAAAACCTATTTATAACTTGAATGTACTTGATTTATTCTGTGGTAGTGGTTCTTTTTCATTTGAAGCGCTTTCTCGCGGCGCTAAACATGCATTCATGGTGGATTCAGATTATTACAATTTGCAACTGCCTAAAAAAACAGCAGAAGATTTTGGAATTACGAACAATGTCACGCTAATTTGTTGTAGTGCTAACAAATTGCCACAACCTATTTCAAAGTGCGATGTAGTTTTTATAGACCCACCTTACAATAGCAATCTAGTTGAATCAACGTTGAATGGACTAGCTCACTCAGGCTGGTTAAGTGATGATGCATTGATAATTCTAGAGATTAGGAAAAACGAAGATTTTGAGTGCAATAAAAACTTCAGTATAATCTTGGAACGCACCTACGGTATAGCGAGAATAATTTTTCTTTCTCTATTAACTTGAACTTGCATATACTTTTCATTGATGAGTTCCAGTTCTATTTTCGTCAAGTTTCCGGAGAAATTACTTATTCTGTACTGCCCTAGATCAAAATTTTTATTAAATTCAGAGTCTATTAAATATTCATGTGCTTCTTCAATAAATTTATTTTCTTTTTCTTCGTAACTGGTGTGTTTTGTTGTACCATTATTATCCTCACGATAAACTAAATGTTCTTTATGATCAGCATGAATATTTTTATTTTCACAAACCTTTTCAGGATCGTGCTCAAGTACTTTTCTACCAACAATCAATAGCTTATAAGAAATTTCCTATGATTCCTTTTAAGCGAGTTTTGAATTTTTGAAATGTCATGACATTGTTGATACGGTTATCAAGAAACGATAAAGTATCCACAAAATCTTCTGAATAATCATTGATAAAAAAAAGTATCGTACTTAAGTACACTCCAGCTAATATTGCTCTTTTTGTATAGTAGTTAAAATCTGTTGATTGGTCATAAATGCCATACCAAATCGCACTAACAGTTCTGTATAAAAGTTTACTAGAAAAATATGTATTTTTTGGTGATACAGAGAATAATAAAACATTTCTTAAAAGTTCTCTATAATTTGGTAGCTTAGCGTAATTTGAAAGGCGTATTTGAATGGCTAACTTTACTCGCTCTCGCACTTTCATATCTTCTAAATTAGAATCCCTTAGTTCAGCTTCCATTGAGCTATTTAAGTCCTCTGCTATGTGCTCCAAAGCGCTATATATTCCATTCTGAAATTTGCAAAAGCTATTAGCTAGATTAAGGTCAGTGCACACCCTTAATAGGGTTTCATCGCTTATCCCTTCAAATGGAATAACCCTAATTAGCTTATCTATTATTAACTTTTGTTCCACGCAACATCATACTAAACAGCATGTGTGATTGTACCTGAGATTTTCAAACATTCTACAAAATGCTTCACCACGTTCCTCGAAATTTTTCCATTGATCAAAAGAAGCACATGCGGGAGAAAGTAATATTGTTACTTCTTCTGCGCTATTTAAGGCCTCTTCAAAAGCCAATCTGAATGCATCTTCTAGATTGCAACATTTAACATAATCTACTTTATTCTCCATAACATTTGCAAAAGCTTCGGTTGATTCTCCAATAAGAAAAGCTTTTCTAACCCTTGTAAAATGCTTGCTTAATGATTCTATTCCACCTTTTTTGCTTCTTCCACCAGCGATCCAATTTATGTTTTCATAAGATAAGATCGCCTTTTCGCTCGATTTTGCATTAGTTGCTTTGCTATCGTTCACGAAAAACACATTTCTTATTTTGCCAAGCAGTTCATTCCTATGCCTCAGTCCTGAAAAGGACTTGATTCCATTGATAATAGTGTTGCTATCTACTCCAAGTACCTTACATACGGCATATGTGGCTGCTATGTTTTCTGCGTTGGATATTAGGTTTATTTTCACGTCGCTTACTGATAAGCTATGATTCTCTAGTTTTAACGAGATCTTCTGGATCCCAGTGCCCCTTTTGTCATCCAAGTAGCTGACACTGGGATCCAGACAATTTCGATCTATACCAGTAATCTGTTCACTATAATCAAGCAAATTGTTACCTGCCAATGATATTAGATCTCTTGCACCACCCTCTGTCATCTGAGTAGTTGGCAATGGTTTTTCTTTTCTGGATTCCAGCGTCACGCGCTGGAATGACATCGGCGAATATGTTACTGAGATTGGAATTTTGTCTCCAGTGAATTTGTTGAATATATCAGCAGTAATCTCATTGTCACATCCTATTACGGCAACCTCACTACCGTTTATCAGTTTTAATTTAGTTGCTATGTAGTTCTCCATACTTCCATGCCTATCTATGTGATCTGGTGTAATATTGAGCAGTGCTGAAATGTCCACGTTAATTTCATTCATCAACTCCAATTGAAAAGAGGAGAGTTCGATTACATAAATTTCTGCATCTCTTTCTAGATCCAAAACAGGAACGCCTAAATTTCCACCAATAGCTACTTTTTTCCCTGCAGATTTTAATATGTGCCCTATTAGTGATGTAGTGGTTGATTTACCATTTGTTCCTGTGACGCCTATTACCTTCTGGTTCGTAGTTTTAGCTTCAAGAAATAGCTCAATGTCTGATTTTATTTTGCAATCAAATCTCCTTGCAAGTTTTACTATCCAATGTGGCTCTGTTGGCACTCCAGGGCTTAAAACCAATGCACTGATCTCATGCCAATTGTATTCCTTGGGATGAATAAAATTACATTTTTTATACATCATTTTTGCATTTGCTATTTGCTCTTCATGATCATCCCATGCATATATTCTTGCACCACTCTTTGTTAGAGCGTTAATGGCGGATAAACCAGTTTTACCAAGACCAAAAACCGCGACGTTTTGATTTTTGTATTTGTTTAGTTGCACTGCTAGATAACTTATGCGAACCATTTTATAAAGATATCGTACAAATTACAACAGACTTCTTGCATAGGTCACAACTGTCATTCAATAGAAACGAAAAAACTTACTTGACACCCTCCGCCAGTCCCCTTATCATGAAACTGAAGCTATTTATTTATCTTCTCTGTACAGATTAAATGACAAAAAAACTCACGTATCTGGCGTCTCATGTTTAATTTTTTGCACTATGTGCACCTTATGTCTTTATAAAATTTCTAGGTTTTTACCTAATATAGGCTAAAATGCGCTTATAAAGCATTTAAAACATAAAAAAACGCCAACTTAAAAAATGGATAGTGAATAATTAGCTACCCTAGGGTTTCTTTTG
>NZ_JAPQLK010000038.1:0-3727 GCF_028981785.1 Wolbachia endosymbiont of Drosophila leontia | reverse complement strand
TAGAGGAGCTCACCAGACAAGATTTGCTCAGGAGGCTCGAGTGTGAGCGTCAGGCTTCTAGTTGTATCGATGAAATATCATCTCAAGCAGAGCTACATATCGGAGAAGGTGATGATGAGGATTACTTCACTTGTGAAAAAGGAAGAGTACTCGGAGATTTCTGGAATTTCTTTGAATCTCTCTTTACCCTTTTTGAAGTAGATGTAGATGATCCGAAAATCTACCAAATGCTCAAGGAGAAGAAAGAAAAAAACCTGATTGCTGCGATAATGAAGTTTTTGCGTGATAAGCTTAAGGAGTTAATCAAGAAGATTTTTGCACGCGATTTAAGTTTCAATCAGAGGTTGGACAAAGAGATAAAAGAATTGCAGGAGAAATTAGGCAGAGGTGAGTTATCAGAAGAAGAGTTTGCAAGGGCGTTAGAAAGATTAACTGCATTGCAAGATCTGAAACTCAGGTTACAAATGGCCGTTGTCGGATGGATTGTTACAATGTTCGCAGAGATGTTTGGAGTTGAGTTGGCGGCTGCGGTAGAGGCATCTACAGAAGAAGAAGACAAAAAAGCAGAAAAAACATCATTAGAAGCAATTAAAGAAGTTCATAAAGACGTAGAAATCAAGGTAGATGAAAGAGAAGAACCTAAAGTGCCAGTTTCCCTTTTTGAAGTTTCACCCGAATTTGTAAGGCCAGTCCCTCTGAGCAAACCAGAGCTTGATCTTTTACCAAAGCCTATAATGCCTTCTATATTTAAGGAGGTCATAAACAATGAGAACCGCGAGGAAACAAAACCAAAAATGGAAGAAGAGAAAAAAGCAAAACCTGAGGAACCGAAGGAAGAGGTGTGTCTACCGAAATCTGCGGAGAAGATGCCTGAAGCAAAGAAGCCAAGAGCGATAATGAAGAAAGCAGGTTTCAACTCTGATAATGTGACAGGAGAGGAAAAAGCAAAGTTGGGTAATTGTAATATGCAAGCTAATGCTAGTGCTGAGCACAAACCTCATCATAATCCTGCGAGTGATGCTCAACCACCAAAAAGATTGATTGATGGTGTAAAAGTTAATAATCATGTGGATTCAATAGGAAAGGCACCAGAAAAAGCACCATCGAGGGGATAGCTAGTGTTAGCTTCAGATGACAAAAAAGACTGGATCCCAGTGTCTGGGCACTGGGATGACAAGAAAAAGAGGTACTGGTATGACATTAAAGAGTAGGGATTGATGGCAAAGAGAAATACAGGTGTCATTCCAGCGCGTGACGCTGGAATCTAGAAAACTGAATTTTGTGAAAAAGAGTGAATAAAAATTTTTGAAAAAAAATATAAAAAAGTGCTTGCACTTAATTTTATTTTTAGTAGACTGGTTGCATAATATTTTTACTGGAGGGTAACATGCCAAGATATGTTGATGATTACGTTAAACCAAAATATGGTGATGATACTAAACCAGGAGGGGGAAAAGCTGACTTAAGCAAAATGGACCCAAAAAGGATTGATGATTTTAGTAAATTCTGGAAACAGAAGGAAGAAGAGAGAAAGAAGCAAAATCAATCTAGTGGTCAAGGTAGTAGTAAAAGTTAAAAGTCTATGCTGATTTAAATAGGAGGGGTGTTATGCCTGAAAATGGAATGACTGAGAAATTGATTACAGCATTTAACGCTGATAATCTTTTTTATAATGCTGTTAATACTAATTTAACTTTAGAAGGAGGTACATCGGAGGATTGTATTGTCATTAAATTTGATAAAGACATGGATTATAAACGGGGCATGAGTTATATGAAAAGCCTTAAGGAAAAATTAATAAAAAGGTTTTTTATAACTGAAGATGATGCAGGTATAGCTTTTGATATGAGATCTTTTCCATTTAATTTAACAGAAGGAAAATTGCAGCCTAGCAAGGAAGGTATAAAATATGTAGTTCCAGTAAGTGAAGGTACAATTCTTAACTTAAAATGCTACTTAATGTTTTCATTTGCAAAAGACATTGGAAAAAAACTTGGAGAGATTTTTGGAGTAGAATATATAGATAATTCATTTGGATATGCGGAATTTGACCACAAGTATTATCTATATTGCATGTACTGTGAGGATAAAGAAGTAAGGGATAAGTTTGTAGAGTTATTTCAGTCAGATATTACAAGCTATAATAATGTTTCTTCTGAACTCTTTGACGTTGAAGGTGATTATGTATATATTAAGGATGTATTCAAAAATAATATTCCACTTATTGATAGAATGATAGAGCGTAGTTTTTGGCTTGAGGGGCGTTACCTCCAAGTTCCTAGCAGTGAGAATAAGTATGTTGAATCAATGAAGCACAGAATAGTTAGTCTAATCAATGCTAAATCAAGTATTCAATTTTACCATACCTTTTGTGCATCTTATTTAGATAGTAAAGAAAATTCAGTTTTTATACCTATTGTGCCAAGTGCTGACGGGAGCTTTAGATTTCTAACTCAAAAAGAGGCAAAAAATATCGATAAAGTATTTGGTTATTCTGTATTGCATAATATTGATGGGTGTATCACTGAGAAACAGTTAGTGGAATTGTTAGGAGAAGATTGTGTGAAAGGGATATATGGCATAAATTTTTATGATAAGGAAACCTCACGCTGTATAATGAGTAAGGTAATACAAGAGTCTGTAATCAACAAAGACCATGAATTGTCCATTGATCCTGGGCTTCGTTTTCAAGCATTGTCGCCTGCACAGTCGCCACTCAATTCTCCTACACATGCAGGACCGAGTGGACTAAGAACACCGCCCAAACAAAGGCAAGAAGACAGAGATAGTGGTATTGGTGAGTCACCTCCACAACTTAAGGATTCTGCTGCACGTTCTCCAAGTGGTGATCCAAGATCATCGGTTGAGCAGGTACAGACACAGAGGTTGCCCACGCGGAGTCAGGATGGAGCATTAGAGGGGCCTCCCAGGCAATGGTCGGAAAGAGAGGGAGGAAAAGGGGGGGGCTGTTTCAGTTGGTGCCGGGGAAAATAGATTCAAGTCAATCCACTGGTGATCAATCACAGCTATCTTTAGGTGCTGGTGAAGGTATGCTAACAGAGGATAATATTCCGGATCAGAAAAGATCATCATCGATTCCTTCTCCTATAGCATGGAATGATTCAACATTCTTAAATCCTGAGGTTTCTAATGAGGAACCTGAAAAACAGCAAGTTACTAAGGAAAAGGAAGAAGAAAAGTTGTTTAAAGAATTGCTTTATTGGTTTAACTTAAATAATTATGCTTTGGATCCTCCTCATACTAACTTTATTGCAGAAAATGAGAAGATTGCTAGTTTAATTGATGATGGTGTTGATGTAAAAGAATATTTACAGGAGATAATAGGTAAAACGAAAGAAGAGTATCGTGTCAATAAGGAAGAAGCCTATGATCTCAATGAGTTTCCATTTCAATTTCTTTCTAATTGTGAGAAAAACCAAGAAACAACAGTTGTTGCTAATATAAGTCGTGGTGCCTTACTTAACTTAAAAGAACTTTTTAATCGGAAGCGTGAGGGAAAAGTAGAAGTAAAAGATATCGACATTAACATCGTCGAAAAGGCAGTGAAATCTGAAAAGGACGAAAGGGTAAGTTTTCAGGTGCAAGAACATGGGTTATCCCCTGAAAAAGCAATTAAAACCTGTTATCCCGATGAAAGCGTCTTAGAACCTGTTAAGGATCTCGAAAATATGAGGTAAAATAAGCATAGTTAAGAAAGAGGTATATC
>NZ_JAPQLK010000037.1:0-9149 GCF_028981785.1 Wolbachia endosymbiont of Drosophila leontia | reverse complement strand
TGACCTTACCCAGAAAAAGTAGAGAGAAAGTTAAGACGTTTTTATCATGAGAATAAATTGTGCAGGAATGCAATAGTTAATAGTAGAATGTCTACGTTATTTGTTATAAAAGATTTCTATGTATTCAAATATGGCAGTTCTGGTTTGTTGAGCGAGAAGTATCAATAAGCAGCTCCCTTTTAAGTGAACTTTTCTGCAACAGAGTTATCGTAACAACAGCCCTTATGGCTCATGCTGGAAATGATGTTTTTTGTATTCAATAGAAATTGGTAATTTTGAGAGGTATACTGTGACCCTTGATCGCTATGTAACAGCAGATTTTTATCGGGTTTGCGTTTATCAACGGCCATCAATAAAGAATCTATAACTAATTATCATGTTACTCATTAACCACCATGCGTGAATATAGGTCAATTATTGCCGCCAACAACCTTCTTTAGTTTTTATGTAGGTAATCCCAAACTTTATTTGGCTGATCAGTAGTAAAATTTTGATCCAATGTGTTCGGAGCCACAACTCGGTTGCTTATTTGCTGTTTTTTATTTTTGAACCTTCGTCTAAGCTTGGTTTTAATGCCATTTTCTTGCATAACACTTTGTACTGTTTTAATTTTTGCCTAAAGCTTTTAATTCAGCGTGAATTTTAGGAGCTCCATATCTGCATTTAGAAGCTTGATGTATTTTTTGAATATCTGCTAGAAGCCCTTCTTTTGCTAATTCTTTACTGCTTTTTTCCTTAGCAACCAATACCACCAGTACAAAACCCTACATAGTTCCTGTGTTTTATAGCAATTTCTATATAAAAGAATACTTTACTCTTTTTCTTTGCCCAGGGCTTTTTTTAAAATGTCTCTTTCTCTTGTTAGTTCTTTTTTTAGATCAAATCTTTCTTTGTCATAAGGAGCCTTTGCCTGGAAATGCGTATGCTCCAGACATTTTTCCATCATATTTTCTTACTTAACATACTACCATCTATACCTAGATCTTTTGCTATTTTTGTACTTGCTTGACCTGTTTCTTTAACCAGCTTAACAGCTTCTAATTTGAATTCTGCCGTATATTCTCTTCTATTTGTCATATTTTGAAAAAACGTTTTATTTTACTCCAAAAACGTCTTAACTTTCTCTCTACTTTTTCTGGGTAAGGTCAATTTACCGCCGCGGCGCTAACTAGTAGCGGGATGACGGGTTACCAAATTGTAGAAGTTGCTTTAGCTATAAATTCAAGTTTTATCAATGTTTTGTGTTGTTACCCAAATAATGGTTGTGCAAGCGCTTAATTTTTTGATCAAAAAGGAACAAGTTTAGTAAAAAATAATGATATTATTAGTGGAACATAAAACAGTCCCACTGCAGTACTGATTAGAAGCAACAGAGTAGCTTTATCTGGTTGATAATTCAAAATATTAGCAAGTATTATACTGGACCCAGAAACTGGAATAATAGCCAGCAACATCAGTGCTTTATATATGCTCTCATCGTATATACCTATAACATGCTTGTCTAAAAGGACAATTCCTAAAACAAACAGTGGCCAGAATACGTACTTTGCTGTAATAGTGATCAAAGCAAGCTTCCAATCTATTTTAAAGCTTGCAATATTCGCAGTGCTCACTCCAAGTAGCACCATTCCTAATGTGACAAATGTACTTCTAATATTCATCATAACATCTGTTAAAAAAGTAGGTATTTGTATATCGTATATACTTAAAAAGAAGCCCAGAACCATCGCATAAAGCGAAGGAAGTTTGAACAACTTTAATATGCATTCTTTTGCGGTATAAATACCATTTGCAGCTATGTAAAATCCTAAGCTGTTTTCAAATAGCGCCATTCCTATATAACAAACAACATATACAGATACTGAATCTTCATCAAATAAAGCCATGGCAATCGGCAGGCCAAAATAACCCATACTTGTGCTGCCCGAGCTAAATGCTAATATGTTTCTTGTGTTATCCTTAAATAAAAAAGAAGAAAGATAATACACTGATAAGGACATAGTGCTACCTATAAACCATATCAAAATCGGCAGAGAAATTACTTTTAAGTTAACTTCTGTATGAGAGACTCCATATAAAATCACTATTGGATTAGCTATATAAAAAAGTATTTGAGATATAGTGTTTCTATCAATTTTAAGATATTTTCCTGCTAAGTAACCAATAAATATTGTAATATAAATAGGTAATATTTTGAGAAAAAGAGTAAGGAACATACTAGCCTATTGTAATATTTTTGATTGATAAAGTGACATTAGATCTTAAGGTATTGTAAAAGTAAACAAAATTTATTTTCCAATTTATCCAGCTCATAGTTAATTAAATTAGTGCCAAAATTTGTTTTTACATAGGACTTAAGGATGACATTTTTATGATAAAATTATGTTAAGTTTCTATAAAGCTTCTTGCATATTTTTGAATAATGACATATTTACTAAAAATTAAACTGCTTGTAGCAATTTAGACGGGCTGTTAAAAACACTCATCTTGCATGGTTCTCAGGAATTCTTGCCTTGATCATTAAGATTGTACCATTGCTTTCCCTAATTTTTTTAAATCCAACTTTTTCGTAAACACGGATTGCACGAACATTTGCTGTATCTGGGTCAACAAAAGCATTTTCAGAAACTTTAAAGACAAATTCGTTTAAAAATATATTCAAAGCTTGTGGACCAATGCCTTTGCCCACATAATCCAGCTCTCCGATATACCAGTCTATAGCAGCACAGCTTTCTGGAAGCTCAGAAGTATCGTAGCCCTGCTCAGGTGGAAAATCATGTTTGTTATAGTATTGAATATAACCAATATCAACTCCGTCACAATTAATAATGAATGCATGCATTGGTTTTTCAATAATTTGTGTCTCAAGTTTTAAACGTTTGAATCCTTTGACATAATTGCTATATTTTTTCTCAATTAACTCTGGTGTCCAATTTATATCCGCATCCCACCATAGCTTTACGTGAGGTGTTTCTAACCATTTTAATAACAGTAAAAAATGTTCTTCTTTCAACGCTTTAAATGTGATATTTTTATTCATTAATTGAAAATCTCAAATGTTACTACCATTTCTGTTAATCCTGTCTCTAATTGCTAAGTTCATTGAAATTGATATTTCCGTACCTAGTTTTCCTGATATGGTACACTATTTTAACGTATCAGAAGGAACAATTCAATTAACTATTGCTTATAATTTCCTAGGCTTTTGCATAGGAGGGTTGTTTTTCGGTCCATTGTCTGAATGCTATGGCAGAAGGAGAATTATGATCATAGGCAACACTTTACTACTCGTCGGCGCTGTTGGTTGTATTTTTGCACCGTCGATTTTTTGGCTTTTAATCTCTCGCTTTGTTCAGGGCATTGGTGTCAGCACATCTGTAGTTGTGTTTGCAATCGTTGCAGACAGCTATAAAGGTGACGAAGCGGTGAAATTTATTGGAATCATGAATTCTGTTCTTACAGTTGTCATGGCAATTGCGCCAGTGTTAGGCAGTTTCATCAATGAAATTGTAGGATGGCGTGGTAATTATGCAACTGTTGCAATACTTTGTTTAATCTCTTGGGTTTTGCTGCTTTTAGCGTTACCAGAAACAAAAAAGGACCGCAATATTTTCAGTTTGAAAAAAACGATGAAAGATTACAGAAAACTACTATCTAATCCGAGGTTTGTTACGTTGTCTTTGATGTCAAGCCTCTTTTCTGCTGCGTATATGTCATTCATTACTTGTGGACCTTTTCTGTATATGAAGACTTTTGGTTTATCTAGCACTATTTATGCACTACATCAAGGTGCAATAGTTGGGTGCTTCTCACTCATTAGTCTATTTGCTGGCAAAATCTTGCAGAAACTTGGAGAAATATGGTGTGTAATTTCTGGCACGAGCGTGGGTGCTATTGGGTCTCTATTGCTTGTAATATTCAGTATAATTGTACCCCACTCTTTCTACTTAGTAACATTGTCTATGATTATTTTTTCTATCGGTTGTGCAATTTGCCAGCCAGTGATTTTTAATGCATCAATAAATGTTTTCCCTAAAATTAAAGGTACGGCTTCTTCTGCACTCTCGTTCATTAGAGCTTTTATCATGGCTATTTTTATCGGCTTAACAAGCTACATTTACAATGGTCAAACAATTAGTGTATCTCTTCTTGTGCTATCTGCGATAGTACTAGAACTTGTTTTTACTGTCTATCTATTGCGTTTAAAAGATCCTATGTAATTAATAAAGATATTCCATTGTAGGCTGCTAACTTTCCCCTGCCAATCTTTCTGCTTCATTACGTGAAATTAATGCTTCAATAAATTCATCTAGTTCACCTTCTTTTATAATCTGCTCTAGCCGATGTGAAGTTAGATTAATTCTGTGGTCTGTTATTCTTGATTGCGGAAAGTTATATGTTCTTATGCGCTCGGAACGATCCCCAGAGCCAATCTGACTTTTCCTCATTGTTGACCTTTCCATTTCTTTTTTTTGTCTTTCAATTTCGTATAGCCTTGCCCTCAATACTTTGAGCGCTTTAGCTTTATTTTTATGCTGCGATTTTTCATCTTGCTGTATCACAACTATCCCTGTTGGCAAGTGGGTGACCCTTACTGCGCTGTCAGTTGTATTCACTGATTGCCCTCCAGGACCACTGGATCTATAAACATCTATTCGTAAGTCTTTTTCTTCTATTTTAAAGTCAACTTCTTCTACTTCAGGTAATATCGCAACAGTAGCGGCAGAGGTATGCAACCTTCCTGAGGATTCAGTTTCTGGCACTCTCTGTACTCTGTGCACCCCTGATTCAAATTTCAACCTTGCAAAAACTTCTGTTCCATTAATGAGTGCAGAAGCTTCCTTATAGCCACCTATACCTGTATTAGAAATGCTTATTGGCTCGAACTTCCAATTTCTTCTTTCTGCATATTTTTGATACATACGAAATAACATTGCTGCAAATAATGCTGCTTCTTCTCCGCCTGTACCTGCTCTAATTTCTAATATTGCATTTCTTGAGTCATCTTCATCTTTGGGCAATAATGCTAACTTTAATTTTGCTTTTATTTTTGGTAATAATACCTTGTGCTTTTCGAAAAATTCTTCTTTTGCTAACTCTTTTATATCACCTTCGCTGTTTTCATCTTTCATTATTTCTTCTAAGTCTGAAATTTCCTCTTTCAGCGTGTTATATTCATCAATTATCTTGATTATTGGCCTGAGCTCAGAGTATTCCTTTGAAAGGGTAATGAATTCTTTTTGACTTAAATTGGTAGGATTTTCCAAATTCCTCTCTATATCATTAAATTTTTTCTTTAAGTCTTGTAAATTATTTTCCATATCCATATAGCACAGATCTAGCTAAGTAATATATACTGAAATAAAAAATTTCTTATATCAAGCAATAACACTATAATATACCTACTACCTTCTAGTTGAATATAATGGCAAAACAGATAACATCAAACTGCAATTTCATATTTGGAGCTTCGGACATAAAATCATTACCAAATGAGTCGGCTCCAGAGGTTGCGTTTGCTGGTAGATCAAATGTAGGAAAATCCAGTCTGATCAACTTACTGATAAACAGCAAAAAAGCTGCCAGAGTTTCCTCTAAACCTGGATGCACTAGACAAATAAATTTTTACTCTATGTACAATGATAAGTTCAGACTTGTTGACCTACCAGGGTATGGCTACTCTCATGCAGGCAAGGAGGAAATTATACAATATTTAAACTTAATTGAGTATTATCTAATTCAAAGAAGAAATCTAAGAAGAGTGTTTGTGTTGATAGATAGCAAGGTAGGATTAAAAGAAATAGACAAAGACTTCATTTATTGGTTAATATATAATAACGTTAACTTTAACATTGTGCTAACAAAAATAGATAAAGTAAGTCAAAAAAGCTTAGGTGCTGTTATAGAAGATATTCAAAAATGGATTAATAATGAGAATGTGTCAATTCATCAAATGAGCATCCGTGTTAAGCATAAAATAACCAAGGTAAGAGATGAGTTTTTCAAGTTTACAAGATAAAAAAATGAAGAGTAGTGAATTTTTAAAGGGTGAGGTATCATTTGAACAAAAAGCAGAAATATTACTTGAAGTGCTATCTAACATACCTAGCTTTGTAGGCGAGACTTTTGTCATTAAATGCGGTGGTACGATAATCTTAGATGAAACACTATTTAATACTTTTGTGCATAATGTTGTCTTGTTGAAGCAGCTTGGTATAAATCCGGTAATAATTCATGACGGAGAATATGAAATTAACTCGGGGTTAAAAATGCTGGGTATGGACAGTAAGTTTGTGAATGGTATCAGACTTACAGACAAAGACACTATGAAAATCATTGAAATGGCACTGTGTGGTTCAGTTAATAAAAAAATTGTTCAGTATATAAATTCTGCTGGTGGTTCAGCTATTGGATTATGTGGAAAAGATGGTCACTTAATTAAAGCCGAAAAAATAACCGCTACGCTTAGAGAAGATAGATCAAATAATATCGAAAAGATATTAGACATGGGGTTCATCGGTAGACCCACTGAAATCAATCCTGATATATTATTTTTTATTGAAGAATCAGATTTTATACCAGTTATTGCACCAATTGGTCATGGAAAAGATGGGGAAACGTATCATATTGATGCCGATAGCACTGCAAGCGCAATTGCAATTGCAGTTTCTGCATCTAGAATGATAATCTTGAGTGACACAGATAAAGAAATAGATAAAATTGGTGGCAGGAAGATATCTGTTAAAAATTTAAATGCATCGATTGATTGTGGGAAAATTAAAGGGGAAAAATTTATTGAAAGGCTTATGGCATACGTTAAAATGGCGGAGGAATGTGCTGGAGTTGTTCACATAGTTGATGGTAGAATACCTAACATTATGCTTGATTTATTTACTGAGAATAATTCAAGCATATCGATTGTGAGTGATTTATAGCTATACTGCTTACAACTACACGAATACCAAGAGGGTGTCATTCAAGTAGCTGACACTGGAATGACAGCAATCTACGTCATACCGCGATTCATTCGCGGTATCTCTAGATCCCGCTAACAAGTAGCGGGATGACGGTTGTCAGGGTGTCATCCCAGCGCCCTTATGATGTCATCCCAGTGCCCAGACACTGGGATCCAGAAGACTTAATTTCAACCAAGTGGCTGCATAATAAGGGCTAGATTCCAGACTGGAATAACATCATAGGGGCACTGGGATGACAAAAAAAGGAGCACTGAACTTGTCAAGGAATTTTATGGCCTAGCGTCACGCGCTGGAATGACATCATTTACGATGTAACATTTATCACTTTTGCAGATACAATTTACATGCTATAACTGAGTCTTCATAGATGGTAAATTGGAGTGCAAAGAAGTAAAATTAAAGTAGAAATAAAAAGATTATCACACGGAGAAGACTTGTCTCTTCCATGTTATGCAACTACGCAGAGTGCTGGCATGGATCTTTATGCTGCATTGAATGATTCTGCTGTTTTAAATCCACTTGAAAGATTACTTGTTCCAACTGGAATTGTGATTGCAATACCAAACGGTTTTGAGGGGCAAATCCGCCCACGTTCTGGTCTTGCTGCAAAACATGGAATCACTGTCTTAAATTCTCCGGGCACTATAGACTCTGATTATCGAGGTGAAGTTAAAATTTGTCTAATTAATCTAAGTAATCAGCCATACGAAATAAAAAGAGGAGATAGAATCGCACAAATCCTTATCTCTCCTGTATCTCAGGTAATTTGGGATGACAGAGAAGAATTCTGCGCAGAAGAAACCGGTCGCAATGCAGGGGGCTTTGGCTCAAGCGGCAGGTAGCTTACGAAAAAGCTTGACTATGACAGTTCTTCTGTACACAATTTAAGCATATTAATATTTTATTAAATGAAGTCGTTTATGCTAACTTTCAAAAGTCATTGTGGCCAGCCCCACAAAGCAAACACTGTATTTGTTGCATTTACTGCTATATACGTTATGGGTGGATTAGCAATACTTTCAACACCGCTTTGGAGGCCTTCAACTTGCAAGCTAGCAGCTTTTGCAGCTACACCACTTGGAATGGGCGTTTTAGCATTTGTTGCTGCTGCGCTGACTTATTTAGCAATATATGCTATCAGCAAAAATAACGAAATATCTGAGTTGAAAGCTCTGAAGGTTATTAAGGATGGGTTGCTAGTAACAAAAGACGCATTTAGGGAAATTGCGAGGAATAACCAAGTTAAAGATGAAGAAGGTAAGGTAGAAAAGGATAAATGTTATATAGACTTCAGCTTAGAAGGCAAGAACTACCGTATTATTGTTGATATTGATCAGCTTACCAAGACGCTAGGCAATACTTTACTCTTCAAGATAGATTCACTAAAGGAGAAAAACGATGAAGGTAAGTTCGAGGCAGTAAATGAAACAAAGTGGAGTAAAACATTAGGTTTAGACAAAGATGGTGCTAAAGAGGTTAACACTTATTTAGGCTCAGTTATTGCTAAACAAGTTGCTCAAGAGAAGAGACTAGACAGCTAAGTATAAAAGAGGTAGATCAAGTCCGCCTCTTTGTTTTTTTAGTGTCGGTTACTCAAATTCATTATGGGAATGTATCCGTTCAGCCAATGGCGTCAACTTAAGAGCTTTCATTAGCAAACTCTCCTAAAGACATGATGGCGTTTAGGCTTATCTACCTTATCGCGGCTATACAATCGTCCTGGTCGGATTTTAACTTTAGCGCGTATACTTAAAAAGGGCTTGAAAGTTTTTTGGCGCAATAAGTACCTGATAGAGTTTCTGCCTCATTACACCAAATAAAACTGAAAAATTTAAACGATACTCAGCAATTTGATCTGGATTCCAAGGCCCTTGTGCATCACACATATGAAGCGACAATATATTACACATGACTAAGTTTGCCCAAAATTCTTGTAATACAGCCTCTAAATTTACGCCAGAAAAATTCTCTAATTCTGCACCTATTTTGAGTCGTTTATAGCACTCCTCTATATGCCACCTTAACACATAAGCTTTGCTGATATCTTCCAAAATAAATTTTACTCGGTCAAAAAGTGAAGTAATCAATACCTCTGTTTCTCCGTTGGCTAATGTCAGCACTATAACTCTTACTTTCTGTCCTTTCATTTTATTTTTTAGCTTTTCATTTTCT
>NZ_JAPQLK010000036.1:0-3197 GCF_028981785.1 Wolbachia endosymbiont of Drosophila leontia | reverse complement strand
GACATATAGCACTGCACAAAATACATCATACAAATCAAGTTTCCTTGGTTTTGTTTTCTTTCTGCTACTCCCCAGTATTGGTCTAATTTTTTCAAATTGTTCTTTACTTATATCGCTTGGATAGCTTTTTTGCATGGATATACCTCTTTCTTAACTATGCTTATTTTACCTCATATTTTCGAGATCCTTAACAGGTTCTTACAGTGCATCTCACAACACTTTCTTCAAAAATATACATGTTAACATACCCTGGACGTACAAGATCGCACTTATACCCAAACTTTTCATAAAATACTTTCGCTTTTTGAAAATTCATGGTTGCAACGGTTGCTATTTTACAGTGCATCTCACGACCATAATCATGAACTTCTTCCATTAGCTGCTTTCCCATACCTTTTCTTCTATAATCAGAGTGCACCCAAAGCAAGTCAGTGTAAATTGAACCATAGATAACAAAACCGCTACAACCTACAATAATTTGTTCAGTGTCATCGCGAATAAAAAAAGCAAATGGGTTACACGTACCTTTATCAACGGTTTCTTCATTAATCTTTTTGAGTAGGAATTCAATGTCTTTGCTACTTGGTGATGTGGTGTGTTCTATTTTCAGCTCTCGGCCTAATACCGCATACTGATTTCTCTCTTTATCTTATATAAATTAATTAAGTAAAGTGAATACAGTGTCCACACTACTAAAAAAAATGTGGCACAAAACATAAACATTGCAACCAGTGGCAACAGCAGGGAACTTTCTATTGCTATTCCACCTTTTCTCAAAATGCTTGCTGGCTGATGGAGAGTGGACCATAAATTCACGGAAAATTTTACTATAGGAATATTTATAGCACTAAAGATGGCAAATACTGCTGCTGATTTTTCTGCCCTCGCTTCATTATCAAAAGCGCTCCACAATGAAAGGTAGCCAACATATAGGAAAAATAAAATCAGCATTGAAGTAAGCCTTGCATCCCATACCCACCAAGTGCCCCAGGTTCCTTTTCCCCAGATGCTGCCTGTGATTAAGCATATTGCCGAAAAGACTGTCCCTGCAGGAGCAGCAGCATGTGCCAAGACACTAGCAATGCTATTGTTCCATACCAATGAAATGAAACCAAGTGATGCAATTAATCCATATATTCCGAGAGCAAGCCATGCAGAAGGCACATGAATGTACATGATTCGTACAATTTCTCCTTGTTTATAATCTTCTGGAGAGAAGAATAACGCCAAAGACATTCCAATTAAAAAACATGCGAAACAAATAACCCCAAGCCAAGGTAGAGCTTTCTTAGAAAAATAAGAGAAATTTGTAGGCCTTAATAAAAACATTCGTTTTGAGAATAATTGTGTTAAGAATTTACCAATTAGTTTGAGTTTTATCAACAGGATAGTTTTTCTATATTTACGTAGGTCAACAAATTAGCATAATTTCAGTAGCAGATTGCTAGCTATTATTTTTAGTATATGACCCTTAAAAAGCTTAATCTACACTTAGTATCAGATTCAAGTGGTGAAACTGTTATATCAGTTGCAAAATCAGCTCTGAAACACTTTCGTTCTGTAGAAACGATCGAATATGTTTGGTCTTTCGTAAAAGGAGAAGAGCAGATTGACAAAATTCTGGAGGAAATTAATAGGAAAAGTGATGAGCATAATTTTGTTATATGCACTATTACTGATGATGAGCTAAGAAAATATCTAAAAGATAACTGTATAAAGTTGAAAATTCCCTATAGAGCAATATTATCACATATTATTAGAGAAATTTCGTCTTATCTTGAAATTGAAAAAGACGAAAAGCTTGACTTGCATACTGAGATAAATAACGAATATTTTCAGCGCATTGAGGCAATAAACTACACTATTAATCATGATGATGGACAAAATATTCAAGATATTGATAAAGCAGATATAATTTTGGTTGGAGTTTCACGTACATCAAAATCTCCCACCAGTACGTATTTAGCTTACCGAGGCTATAAAGTTGCAAATATTCCTTTTGTTAGTGGAGTACCCTTTTATGTTGACTTGGCAAAACTAAAAAATAAACTAACGATAGGGGTAACAATAGACGTAAGTAGGCTAATAGAAATACGCAAAAATAGACTTACTTCAATTAACAACGAAGATAATAATATATATGCTAACCCTGAGAAAGTAGAAAAGGAAATTAAAGAAGCAGAGGAGCTCTTTAAACAGAATAACTGGCCAATTATCGATGTCACGCAAAAGTCGATCGAAGAAGTATCAGCAACAATTATACAATATTTTAATAAAATGTTATCAATTGACTAACTCTTGATAAGTGATTATAATGTAAAGTAATTTAATTCTTACTATAGATATGAAAGTCAAAGGGTCGCTAAAATCTCATCGTAACAGAGATAAAAATTGTAAAGTTGTGAAAAGGGGTGGTAAGATTTACATTATAAATAAGGTAAGGCCAAGGTGTAAAGCGCGTCAAGGTTCTTAGCTTTTTGTTCACCTTTTCATGTTATATATTTTTTATATGTGAAAGTACGGTGCTTATATCTAAGAAGAAGCAAAAGTTACTGTGTTTAAGCGCAGCCTTACTCATTTCTTCCCTTACATTATATTTCAGCATTAGCACAATTACAGGTAAACGTGGCTTATTGACGTTAATCGATTTAAAAAAAGAAATCGAGTACAATAAACTTTTGCTAAAGGATGTCTCTTCTGAAAAGGAAAAGTTGGACAACAAAGTATTTGGCTTATATGAAAAAAGCTTAGATTTAGATCTGCTTGATGAGCAAGCAAAAAATGCTTTAGGTTATGTGAACCCTAATGAACTTATGGTTGTTCTTGACGCGGAATAGCAGTAGAGATCTCCCTACGTCATACCGCCGCGGCGCTAACACGTAGCGGGATGACGGTTTTTCAAATTGTCGGTAAATCTAAGTCAGTTTAGCTATATTGTCTCTCACACCGCTTAGCTGAACAGACAATGGCGTCAACTTAAGGAAAAATGTCAGAGATTGTGTATAAAATTTCTCTCTAAAATTTTTACCATTAAATTACCCAAAAGCTGCATGACCTTACCCAGAAAAAGTGGAGAGAAAGAAAAGAGTTTTTTTGGGTAAAATAAAATTTTGGAGGATTAGAAATGGTAAGAACCTGTTTAAAATCTTCGTAATAGGAGAGAAATGAAGGAAAGGACAATCATTTGCAAGCTGGTG
>NZ_JAPQLK010000035.1:0-7330 GCF_028981785.1 Wolbachia endosymbiont of Drosophila leontia | reverse complement strand
TTTGATGTCTTGTAACGCTTTATAAGCGCGTTCAGCTTATTTAGATAAAAATCTAGATGTAGATGAAGTTCTGTAAAGACATACAGTATCTATATACTGCAAAAAATTGAACATAAGACGCCGATACATTAAGTAATCCTTACCTTTTAATCTGCAGATTGGCGAAAGCAAATACAACAGCTCCGCTGTCATGATAAGGGCGCTGGCGAAGGGTGTCAAGTAAGTTTTTCGTTTCTATAGCTACTACCACGATTGTATAGGTAATTCTTCACTTATAATAATGATTCAAGCCTTCAGCTCCTCAAACACTTCACTTGCTCTATTTAAAACAGAATCAGGAAAACCAGCAAGTTTTGCTACATGTATTCCATATGACTCATCTGCAATGCCTTCAATTACTTCATGTAGAAAAATAACCTCTCCGTTCCACTCTCTTATTTTTACACAAAAACATTTCACGTTCTTCAAGTATTTGCTTACTTTAGTTAATTCATGATAATGAGTTGCAAAAATGGCGCGGCACTTATTTACATTGTGAATATGTTCAATCACCGCCTGTGCAATAGATAATCCATCATACACCCCTGTGCCCCTACCAATTTCATCAAGTATCACCAAGGAACGGTCCGTTGCCTGATTTACTATCGTTGCTGTTTCGATCATCTCTACCATGAAGGTAGAATAACCAGCTGTTATATTATCCGTTGCGCCAACCCTGCTGAATATCTTGTCAATCACTCCAATATGTGCACTCTCTGCTGACACAAATGACCCCATGTGAGCTAAAATTGCAATGAGAGCGTTTTGCCTCAAGAAAGTGCTTTTTCCAGCCATATTAGGACCAGTAATTAGATGTATACCAGCTAAATTGATGCTATTTGCAATGAATTTATCGTTAACTTCAACCACTGGGTGTCTTCCGCTACAGATATTGAACTCTTTGCTGTCATCAATAATGGGTTTTACGTAATTATTTTGCACTGCAAGCTCTGCAAATGCGGTTCTAATATCAAGTTTTGCCAAAGCATTTGCGGCAAGAGCAATTTTTTCAGATTCTTTAGCGACTTCACTACACAGTTCACTAAAAATTTTCATTTCTAAGCCGATTGCAGCATCACGTGCCGTAAGAATTTTATTTTCTAGTTCTTTCAATTCATTAGTAGTGTAGCGCATGCTATTTGCTAAGCTTTGTCTATGAATAAATATATCCGAAGTTATTTTGTGATTTGCCGACACTTCAACGTAATAACCGAGTATGTTGTTATGTAATATTTTAAGTGCGGCAATACCAGTTAGGTCGCGATAAGATTCACGGAGTTTGGTTATTAGTTTATTACTATTATTTAATACATAGGATAACTCAGATAATTCTGAGTTGTATTTTGAGTGGATAAACCCTCCTTCTTTTACGGAACTAAGATTGTTATCAAGCACAGCACCGTTTAGAAGCTCAAACAGGTCTTTATGATTGCCAAGGCTTTTATGTATTGTGCTGAGTTCACTCTCGTCACTACTTATCACCTGAGTGGTAGACACTGACTCCTTTTCTCTAGATTCCAGTGCCAAGCACTGGAATGACATCTGAGAGTTAGCTACTGGTTCTTCACTTAAACAATAATTATGCAAGGTAGACAGAAACTCAGACAACTCTAAAGTCTTTCCTAGGCCTATTTTCAATAGGTTCATATCCTTTGGTGAACCACGCCCTAGTATTAAGCGCGATAAAGACCTTTCAATATCCGGAATGTTAGATAATATCTCTCGTATTTTTCTGCGTGAATCATGATTATTTACAAAAAATTGAGCGGTGCTGAGCCTCAAATTGATTGCCTTGGAGCAAGCAAGGGGTGAAGCGAGCATTTGTTTGAGCAGGCGTCCACCAGAAGCTGTAACTGTATGATCAATAACTGAAATTAGTGAACCTTTCTTTTCACCAAATTGAGTTGAAAACAACTCAAGATTTCTCCTTGCTGAAGCATCAATAAGCATGAAATTTTGTTGCTTATAGGTTTTTGGGAATTCAAGCCTTGGAATGGAGCCCCTTTGCGTTACTCTGACATATTCAAGCAGTGCACCACACGCCATGATTTCTACTTTGCTGAAATTTCCTATACTCCCAAGTTCCCTGATTTTATAAAACTCGCATAATGTTCTGTGAGATTTACTATACTCAAAAAAGCTCTGTGCGTGTTGCGTAATTGATATTTTATAATTTTTTAAAATCGATCTAATTTTTTCATCCTCAGTGAATTTTTCAGAAATTAATAATTCTCTTGGTGATATACGCAATAAATCACTATCTAGAGCTTTCAAACTCGTTAAAGTGTGAAAAAATTTTCCCGTCGATAATTCAAGCCAACTAATAGCATATTCGTCATTTTGTTCAACTATGGATGCGAGATAATTATTGCTTTTATCCTCCAGTAGTGAATCTTCTATAATTGTACCTGGAGTTACAACTCGCACTACATCACGTTTTACTATGGATTTATAGCCCCTCTTTTTTGCTTCATCAGCAGTTTCTAATTGATCACAGATTGCTACTTTGAATCCTAAATCTATTAGCTTGTGCAGGTAAGATTCACTACTGTGTGCTGGCACTCCACACATTGGTATTTCTTGCCCACACGAATTACCTCTCTTAGTGAGCACTATATTCAGCAATTTCGCAGCTTTAATAGCATCATCGAAAAACAATTCATAAAAATCTCCTAGCCTATAAAATAGCAGATGATCTTTGTATTGAGCTTTCAGGTTCAAATACTGCTCCATCACAGGGGTGTTTTTTTCTTTTACGAAGCTCATAATATTTTTTAATATATTGTATTGATAAACGTTATTATAGATTATATTGCACATGTGAATAAGATAAATTTTAAATAGGTGTATAGGGGGGAAAATTTAAAACAATTAAATTTCTTGGATCCAAGTAGTCAGGACACTTGGATGACATAAAGAGTAGGAGTATTTGATGACAAAAAAACAAAAACACATTTGTCATTCCAGCGCGTGACGCTGGAATCCAGAATATCCTAATTACAAGGTTTATTATTTAGTTTGAAAAATACTATAGCTTTTTCTATGTAAGTTGTGGCCCCTGTTTACCATTTGCGACAGTTGTATCATCAACAGATATTTCAGAGCTAACAGTGCTAATAGTTTTTTCTATCGCTTTAGCCTGTTCATAGTCTTGACTCAAAAAATACATGGCCAGTCCAATAGCTATACTAGCAACAAGAGAAGATGCTATCATTACACCTAGTATCATACCACCAGAAAGACTTACTGCAACACACACCAGCTCCAAGTACAACACCAAGAAAACCACCAATTATTACGCCAGGCACCAAACTGCCTACCATAGCGCTTTCTTTTTTCGTATTAGCTTGTTTTTTCATATTTTTAATAAGCACTTCTTTTGTTTTTCCTTGAGCTAAATCTGAAGGAACTTTATTATCCGCGTTTTGTATCAAAGGATTTGCACTATATGTAACAAGCAGGGTGGTTATTTCTTCAGTTTTATTACCTATAACTGCATGATGTAGTAATGTATTTCCCTCTTCATCTTTAAAGTTTATATGAGTACGAAATTCTTCATCTAGATTTCTTATTGGGTTGTTTTTTGCATATATCCTAGATTGTATTGCTCCATCTAAGTATTGTATTACTTGTTCTAGTGATTGCTCGCCAGGATTTTGTATAAAATGAAGCAGAATTTCGTGTACTATCGCTTCCTTTGTAGTTTGTGGGCATTGTAAAGCGTAATTAAATGTCTGTGTAGTAATAACTTCTTCTTTTACTTTTTTAAGAACAACCCTTAAATCTTCAATCGCCTTTTCACCATCTTTTATTCCAAGAATTATTGAATCCAAATTATTTATCATGCTATCCCCCTTGGTTTGATTGCATTACTCATTAGTAAATAATATAATAAATCCTGCTAAAAGTCAAGCAATTAATTAATAAGTTAATATAATCCTCCAAAAGGAGCTCCTTACTTTTTGTTCAGCATGTCCATTGGATCAGACTCTTTAAGCTTGCTGTTTGCTGAATTTATTCATCACAATAGCTACAATGTGCTATCGAAGTTCTCTGTAATCTTAGTTGGTTCTTCTAGAATATTCAAAATATCAGTTGCACAATAAACCCGATCTCTCTTTCCTTGAGAAGTTTGTGAAACGATGCCTAAATCTTCAAGCTTTACGATTGCTCTTTGGGCTGTTGTAAATACGACACCTAAGTTTTCAACCACTTCCCTTATAGTAAAGTAAGGGTTTAAAGACTATTCACTAAATCATTGTCCCATTCAAATTTTGGTGGCAAGGGGCTTGGTATAAATGCCTGATAACCAGCGAATACTTTGCCTGATGGTGATCCTTTAATATACATTCATTCAACCTAGCACACTATTTTTGTAGTATATATTATTTTCAAATAAAGTCAAAAATGAAAATAAGGCTTTATCTTATTTGCGTGCATGAAAATAAGAAACTCTCTTATTATTGATTTTGCTCAAAAACGAAAATAGAAGAAGCTGCTGAACTTTATATATCCTGTTTTTCTGGAGAACTGCTATAAAACTTCTGAGTGAAGTCACTTAATTTTTACACATCTATTGTAGAGTAAGAAGAACCGAATTTGAAACAAAAATGCTAACTGATGCTTGGACTTTACTGACACTTACACTACTTGAAACTATACTTAGTGTAGACAATTTAATCTTTATTTCTCTAGCAATAGATAAGGTACCAAATGCGCTGAGAGAAAGAGTGCGCCTTATGGGCCTTGGATTAGCACTATTAATGCGTTTTGTAATACTATTTTTTACATCATCTATATTATCAATGCAAAAACCTATATTTCACACTGCATCAGCAAGGGATTTACTTATGATCGCAGGGGGATTATTCCTTATTGTTAAGAGCTCTATGGAGTTACGGGATGACATCTTTGTATGTAAGAAAAATAAAAAGAAAGCAAACGTTAAATCAAAATTTTTTTTAGTTGTGCTACAAATTATATTAATAGATTTAGTTTTTTCGGTTGATTCGATATTAACTGCTATAGCACTAACTTATAACATGGTAATAATTGCTACAGCATTTACATTTTCTATGCTAGCAATGCTGTTTTTATCAAGTTATACCGCCCAGTTAATCAAATCTAACCCAGGGTTAAAAATAATCGCCATTTTATTTGTTTTACTTGTCGGTGTGTACCTCATACTTCATGGATTTCATATAGAATTATCAAAAGGATATTTGTATTCTTCATTTATGTTTGCACTGCTTGTGGAAATTATAAGCAAAATAAAGAAAATTAACCGTCATACCGCGATTCATTCGCGGTATCTCTAGATCCAGCTAACAAGCAGCGGGATCTTTTTGATTTACTCCCACTCAATAGTTGCGGGTGGTTTAGAAGTGATATCATAAACAACTCTATTTACTCCGGGAACATTATTAACAATTATACTGCCGACATTGCGTAAAAAATCCCAAAATACTAGCAAGTGTTGATCCTTATCTTCAAATGGAAATGCATCGGCTGTCATACCATCAGATGATGTTACAGCCCTTAAAGCACAAACATATCCATACGTACGACCATCTCCTATAACGCCTACAGTTTTTATTGGTAATAATACAGCAAAAGCCTGCCATATCTTATCATATAGATCGTAATTTTTCATCGTATTAATATATATTTCATCTACTTCTTGCAATATTTGCACCTTTTCTTTATCGACTTCACTTATAATCCTCACTGCAAGTCCGGGTCCAGGAAATGGATGTTGAAATATTATCTCGTCTGAAAGCCCAATTTCTTTTCCAAGTAGCCTTACCTCATCTTTAAAGAGGTAACGTAAAGGCTCCACTAACTTCAGATTCATCTTTTCTGGCAACCCACCAACATTATGGTGAGACTTAATTGTACTAGTGCTGTCTGAGGCATGCCCTGACTCAACTACATCAGAGTAGATGGTACCTTGCATCAAAAAATCCACATCACCTATTTTTTTTGCTTCTTCTTCAAACACTTCAATAAAAGTGTTACCGATAATTTTTCGCTTTTCTTCTGGATCAGTTATTCCCTTCAACCTACTCAAAAATAAATTTGATTTATCAACGTAATTTATCGGAATCTCTTTCAACATAGCGATGGTTTGGTTCTTGCGTAACAACCCAGTATCGATAAAAATACAGTTCAATTGTTTTCCTATAGCTTTATGTGTGAGAGCCGCTGCAACGCTTGAATCAACCCCACCACTTACTGCAGCGATTACTTTTTTCTCTCCTACTACATTTTTGATTTTTTCCTTTTGCTCCTCAATAAACGACTTCATTGTCCAGTCTCTTTTGCAATTTGCAATATCCAAGAAGTTAGAGAGCAATTTACTGCCATTTGTTGTGGGCTTAACCTCAGGATGGAACTGAGTACAGTAAATCTTCCGCTGTTCGTTGACAATCATTGCTATTGTTTGATTTACCACACCTGATGCGATAACAGTAAATCCCTGTGGTATAGTATCAACACTGTCCGCATGGTTCATTAATACATCCACTTCAGAATTAACATCCCAGGTATCCTTTACAATGGGGGATTCTTTTAGTATCTTGATTTTAGTTCTACCAAACTCCTGTTTGAAACTCTCTTTTACTTTTGCTCCAAAATAATGACAAATGAGTTGCTGTCCATAGCATATTCCGAGTATAGGAACGCTTGTTGCCTCATTAAGTTTTATAATTTCATGTACTACTCTACTTGTTTCAGAACAATCATCATTTACAGATTGTGGTCCTCCAGAGAGAATAAACCCATTGAATTTTGATATTGTTTCAAAACTGATGTTGCTTGGAAATATCTCACAATAAACACCCATTCCTCTTACTTGTCTTGCGATAAGCTGTGTAAACTGTGAACCAAAATCAATAATGGCAATTGCTGACAATTTGCTCCTCCATATTATTTAAAATGATATCTGATAATAAAGAAAATAATGGAGTAAGTAAACCAAGACCTGTTTAAAAGCTTTAACGCGTGGTACAAGTTAGCTATATAGCTAATTTTCCTACACCATGCCGCTGCGACGCTAACTAGTAGCGGAATGACAGCAATCTACGCCATACCGCCGCAGTATCTCAGCCGCTAACAAGAGATCCCGCTAACAAGCAGCGGGATGACGATTGTCGTTTAGCCATAAATGTTTAAGAAATTTACCAAATGAAAAAAAAGGCAAAAGAAACCCTAGGGTAGCTGGTTATTCACTATCCATTTTTTAAGTTGGCGTTTTTTTATGTTTTAAACGCTTTATAAGCGCGTTTCAGCT
>NZ_JAPQLK010000034.1:0-4861 GCF_028981785.1 Wolbachia endosymbiont of Drosophila leontia | reverse complement strand
AGTTTGAGATAGCTTCATGAATTTATTGTACGTTACCTACTATCCGAAGAGCGATGCAACAAAGCCATTCATCTGTCACTTAAATAAGTTTACCATCAACTATAGCCATAACTATGTACGTTAGCTTTAACACGATAAAAAATTTATTGCAAAAACAGCGAAATTAATACATAATTAATAACTCACGTCATCAATACCTGTCAAGCGGGTTCTTATTAGGAGTTACCATGGTTGAAGTTTTTTTAAATAATGCAACAAGAAAGGTAGAAGGTGAATACCACCAAAGCAAAGATGCCAACGCGCCGGTTGTGCTGGTTTTACATCATCATCCTCAATATGGTGGTAATATGGATAGTAAGATTGTACATAGTACATATACGTCTTTTATCGATAACAATTTTTCTGCATTGAAAATTAACTTTCGTGGTGTGGGAAAATCTACCGGAACTTTTGATAAGGGTATAGGAGAATTAACTGACGCTGCGGTAGCCATTGATTGGCTTCAGGAACATAATCCTAGCAATGTTCCAATTTGGATCGCTGGTTTTTCTTTTGGAGCATGGGTGGCTATGCAGCTAACAATGCGCCGCCCTGAGATAGTGGGTTTTATTGCTCTTTCTCTTCCGGTAACTAAGTACGATTTTTCTTTTCTTTCTCCCTGTCCAGTTTCTGGGCTTATAATACAAAGCAGTAATGATACAATCTCAGAAGAAAGCGATGTAACAGAATTAGCAAAAAGGTTGATAAATTCAGTAAGAAGTGATCACATGAAATACTATATAATAGATGATACTAATCACTTTCTAAAGGATAAAGAAGAGGAAGTGACTCAAATCGTGGGCAATTATATAAAACTGCGCTTGGATAGTGCAACTATTTCTTTTCAAAAGGTCAAAAAAGAGGCAAGGGTAAAAGAGTATGCCTAATCTTTACAAATAAGAGAAATGAGTGTAGTAATATAAATAAAAGGGTTTTGTTATGTTTAAAAAGCTATTATTTTTTGTTTTAGCTGTGTTTATGTTATCGGGGTGTTTCCTAAGTAAACAGCGTAAGTTAAAAAGTCCATGTATAAAAAGCAATGAAAGCATTTCATGCGAGTTATACTCTGTTAATGATCATTGGTTAGATAAGTATAGGGCATAGAAATTGTGCTATTTTTCCTATTCACAACTTCACTAATGATCGATCTCTCAATTGGAAAGTGCAGTCTGCCTTTTCTGCAAGGAGATGATTGTGTGTTACTATAAGCATAGAGCTGTTATTTTCCTTTACGTATGAATGTAGCAGTAAAAACACCTTAAAAGAATTTGTTGGATCTAAGTTTCCTGTTGGCTCATCTGCAAGTAAAAGCTTTGGAGAATTTACAATGCTTCTTGCAATTGCAACTCTCTGCCTTTCCCCACCCGAAACTTCAGATACCATGCTACTTGCTTTGTTTTCCAGACCAAATTTTTCCAACATTGCTTGCGAATTTTTTTTTGCTTCAGCTTTGCTTTTTCCTGCAATGAGTTGAGGAAGCATAATATTTTCCAACACCGATAACTCTTGTAACAAATAGTGAAATTGATAAACAAAACCAAGAAAATTTCTTCTTACATGAGTTTTATGCTTATTACTGGCTTGTGTGCAATTTATTCCATCTATCGTAACTATACCTGAAGTTGGCTTGTCCAACAAGCCTGCGATTTGCAATATAGTTGTTTTCCCTGCACCTGAATCGCCAATCAGCGCTACTACTTGCCCTCTTGTGACACTTAAGTTGATATCCTTTACAACAGCAGAATTGTTCTTGAAGCTTCTATCTACGGAAGTTAGTTCTAGTGCTACATTACCACCCATGTTTAAAAGATCCAGAAGGCATCTAAGTTTTAGTAATAATTAAACCGAAAAACTGTTGCCACAACCACACTGGGATTTAGCAAAGGCATTCCTTATTTGAAAACCAGAACCGCTGAGATCCTCAGTATAATCTATAACTGAGTTATTTAAAAATTTTGCTGAACAATTATCAACCATTAATACAGGGTTTCCATTTTCATCATTAATTACTATATCTTTACCTTTTTCGCTAAAACTGGAGTGGCTTCTATAGTCCTCACTTTCTTCATAGTCATCATCTTCGTCTTCGTCATCAAACTCATCATCGTAATCATCGTCCAAAGATAGATTTTTATTCATTTGATCCATAAGAAAATTGTATTTGAAGCCAGAACATCCACCACCTGAAACTGCAACCCGTAAAATGGAACTCTTATCCCCTTCCTGCTCTGCAAGAGAGTGGATTTTTTTTAGTGCATTATCAGTTAAGTTGATGTTGTAATTTGTTGACATAGTAACCACCGTTTATTATTGATAACTTATTATAGTAGAAATTTTACATGTCAAACAATAATTTTCTATTAAATTATGCATGTTTTCCGAGCAAAACAAAAGGGAGATACTTCAAAGAGCCAGAAGATGAGAATCGCAGCTGCTTTCAGCGTGATAGGGACCGTATCATTCACTCTAATGCGTTTAGAAAATTGGAGTACAAAACACAAGTTTTTATCAATTATGAGCACGACTACTATCGCACTCGGCTTACTCATAGCCTTGAAGTTGCACAAATTGCAAGGTCCATTGCGCGTAGACTTGGCTTAAATGAGGATATCACTGAATGCATAGCGCTCGCACATGATCTTGGTCATCCTCCATTTGGTCATGCAGGTGAAGATGCTCTAAAGAAATCAGTTCAAGATTTGAATCTTGATAACGAGAAGTATGAGTTTGATCATAATGTTCAAGCTATAAGGATTTTAACTTACCTCGAACAAAAACATGCTGATTTTGATGGTATGAATCTAAGTTGGGAGGTGATTGAAGGAGTTGCAAAACATAACGGTCCCTTGCTTGGTCAAAACGCGGAGTCTTCTACAAATAGTCAGCTGTTATTAGAATACAACAAAAAATATGATCTAAAACTTGAAGAATTTTCAAGCATTGAAGCGCAAGTTGCTTCAATTGCCGATGATATTGCTTACAGTGTTCACGATCTTGATGATGCACTCAGGGCGAATTTAGTAACCATCGAAGATTTGCTGAATGTTCCTTTAATTGAAAAAATGTTTAAAGACATAAGGAGCAGATATTCAGAATTGCCTCAGAGCAAACTCATACATGAGTCACTGAGTGGAACTATAGGAACTATGATAAGTGATGTTGTTTCTCAGACTGAAAGAAATATTGAAGATCACAAAATAAAAAGCGTAGAAGATGTAAGAAGTCTAAATAAAATGCTAGTCACATTTTCACCAGAAGTTGCGAATGCTACAAAAGAAATGAAAAGATTCAACATGGAGAAAATATACAGAAGCTATAAACTGAGTAGAACGATGAACAAAGCAAAACGCATAATACAGGAACTCTTTCAATGTTTTTATGAAAACCCAGGATTACTTCCCACAGAGTGGAGCAAACTCGCTTGTGAATCTCAGCGTTCAGTAATAATATGTGACTATATCTCAGGTATGACAGATAGATTTGCTATACACGAGCACAGAAGAATTTTTGATACCTCATACGAAATGACTTCTTTCTAATGACTGATGATCATTTCATGTCAATTGCATTAAGGCTTGCAGAAAAAAATCTTGGAAATGTTGCACCAAATCCTGCTGTCGGGTGTGTTATTGTAAAGGATGGTACAATTGTTAGTGAGGGATACACAGGGATTGGTGGGCGTCCGCATGCGGAGGTAGTCGCTTTGCAAAACGCTAAAGATTCAACTCATGGCGCAACTATATATATCACTCTTGAGCCATGTTGTCATCACGGAGTCACGGGGCCTTGCACTGCAAAAATCATAAAAGCTAGCATAAAAAGAGTAGTAATTGCAACTATTGACCCAGATAGTAGAGTTTCAGGCAGAGGCATGAAAGCTCTGAAAGAGGCAGGAATTGAAGTTGAGCAAGGTATTATGCAAAAAGAGGCAAAAGAACTGAATGTCGGTTTTTTCACCACTAAAGAATTACATAGACCATTTATAGCTTGCAAAGTCGCAACAACTCTTGACGGAAAAATCGCAACATTTACAGGCGATAGCAAATGGATAACAAGTGAAAATACGAGAAACTGGGTGCATGAGCTCAGAACGAAATATGATGCAATTATGATTGGCAGCAATACTCTTATTAATGATGATCCACTCTTAACTTGCAGATTACCAGGACTCGGAAGTAGATCGCCAATAAGGCTAATTATAGATAGTCAAGGGAGATTAAAGGGAGAGCATAACATTGCAAAGACTGCAGACAAAGTAATAACTTGGGTCATCACAAATAAAGAAGTAGAGAAAAAAATAAAAAACATTAACTACTTAGTAGTTAATTCAAGCAACGCAGGTAAGGTTTGCCTAAAGGACATGGCATTAAAACTTGTTTCAGAAATTGGTATAACAAGATTATTAGTTGAAGGTGGAGGAGTGTTAATCACAGAACTATTAAAGTGTAATTTAATCGACAGGTTGATAATATGCCGCAGTGGTAAAATTTTAGGCAATGATGCCACTCCTTTTGTAGGAGATTTAGGGATTCAATTCATTAACAACTGTTATCAGTTTAAAAAAACAAAGATAATAGAGTTTAGTGAAGATATAGTTGAGGTTTGGGATAGGTCGTCATAATCCTTAGAACCTGTTAAGGATCTCGAAAATATGAGGTAAAATAAGCATAGTTAAGAAAGAGGTATATCTATGCAAAAAAGCTATCCAAGCAATATAAGTAAAGAACAATTTGAAAAAATTAGACCAATACCGGAGAGTAGCAGAAAGAAAACAAAACCAAGGAAACTTGATTTGTATGATGTATTTTGTGCAGTGCTATAT
>NZ_JAPQLK010000033.1:0-3231 GCF_028981785.1 Wolbachia endosymbiont of Drosophila leontia | reverse complement strand
TAGATATACCTCTTTCTTAACTATGCTTATTTTACCTCATATTTTCGAGATCCTTAACAGGTTCTTATAAATACCAGAATAATAAGCTACTGATATTCTCCATCTTTTTTATCTTTAATCCATCATAGCTAGCGATGCAACAAAGCCATTCCAGTGTCAAGCACTGGAATGACATCATCTGTTGTGCAATTTACCTTCAAAAATGAATGTTCGTACAGTTATGGAAGACACATTGGAATGACACTATTTGCTGTCTTCAAAAATAAACATTCGTAAAGTTGTGCTTTTAATATGGGTTATCAGTTTAAAAATGTTGCTAATCAGCATATATGAATGTAATATTAATTAACATTCATAAACGAAGCAATACCATGGAAAATAGTTATAATGCCGATGCAATAAAAATCTTAAGGGGTCTTGATGCTGTAAGGAAACGTCCAGGTATGTACATTGGTGACACTGACGATGGATCTGGCTTGCACCACATGGTATATGAGGTTGTTGATAACGCAATAGATGAATCTTTAGCTGGATATTGTGATCACATTGAAGTTAGCATAAATAAAGATGGTTCAGTATCTGTAACTGATAATGGTCGTGGCATTCCAACTGACATTCATGAAGAAGAAGGAATATCAGCAGCAGAGGTAATAATGACTCAACTCCATGCTGGTGGTAAATTTGACAGCAATACCTATAAAGTTTCTGGGGGATTACATGGTGTTGGAATCTCAGTTGTGAATGCATTATCAAGCTGGTTGGAATTAATTATTTGGCGCAATAAGAAAGAACACTTTATGCGTTTTGAAGATGGTGAGTCTATTGAACCTTTAAAGGTAGTCAACGAAAATACAAACAAAAGAGGAACTAAAGTCACGTTCATGCCATCAACAGAGACTTTTAATGGCATTAATTTCAGTTACTCAACGCTTGAAAGTCGTATAAGAGAATTAGCATTTTTAAATTCAAATATCGACATTACTTTACGTGATCTGCGCAATGAACCATATACAGAATCTCATTTCAATCAGAGCAATCAATCTAAAGACAATTTTGGTACAGCAAATTTTGTGCAGTATTTAGATAAGAATAAGACACATGTAACTAAAATTGCCAGTATGAAAGGAGATGCAGAAGATCTTGGCATCAGCTTGGAAATATCGATGGAATGGAATGACTCCTACTATGAGAATATGTTGTGTTTCACTAATAATATACGGCAACGAGATGGTGGTACGCATTTGGCAGGATTTAGATCTGCACTAACTAGATGTATCAATACCTATGCAACTAATGAAAGGTTTTTAAGGAAAGCAAAAGTAAATTTAACTGGAGAGGACGTTAGAGAAGGTTTAACTTGTGTTTTATCTCTTAAGATGCCTGATCCTAAGTTTTCTTCACAAACAAAAGATAAACTAGTTAGTTCTGAAGCACGTGCAGTTGTAGAAAGTATAGTTTCTGATAAATTGAGCACAATCCTTGAAACTGATCCCAAATTGGCAGCAAGCATAGTAGAAAGAGCAATCAGGTCAGCAAAAGGAAGAGAAGCTGCAAGAAAAGCGCGCGAGCTAGTTAAAAGCAAAAACAATATTGATATTGCAACTCTGCCAGGAAAGCTTGCTGATTGTCAGGAAAAAGCTCCTGAGTTATCGGAATTATTTATAGTAGAGGGTAATTCAGCAGGTGGTACTGCAAAGCAGGGGCGTAATCGTAAAACACAAGCAGTGCTTGCCTTAAGAGGAAAAATTCTAAACGTAGAACGTGTAAGTTTAGATCGTATTTTTTCATCTGCAGAAATAGGCTCTTTAATTACTGCAATTGGTGCTGGAATAGGGAGTGAACACTTCGATATTGAAAAAGCTAGATATCATAAAATTATCATCATGACAGATGCAGATGTTGATGGTTCACATATAAGAACTTTGATTCTAACTTTCTTTTTTAGACATATGCGTGAAGTTATTGAAAAAGGTTACTTATACATAGCACAGCCACCCCTCTATAAAGTTACAAAGAATGCCAAAGACACTTATATTAAAGATGACGAAACTTTTGAAGAGTATATAATAAACTCAGCAGTTAAAAGATTAACACTAAGTGGTACAGCTACAGAATTTAACAACTTGCGCCTTATTTTGAATAAATGCGTTAGCACTTCTAATATTAGCAAAAATTATGATAGAGAAATACCACAAAATCTCTTAGAGTCATTGCTAATTTTAAGTAAAAAGAATGCTCTATCATCGGCTGATGAGATATTAAAGTATTTGAAGTTAATGTACAGCGAATACACTTGGGAAGTGGAAATAAAAGACGAAGAAAAAGAAATTCATATCTCTAAATTGTTTCAAGGATTGGCAGACAAATATATATTTGCACTTAGTATGCTTGAAGGCAAAGATATGCAAAACATATTAAGTTTGCTTGATGGTATAAGTAATTTATTTAATGGTGATTCATTTTTAAAGTCACAAGAAACTGAAATAAGAATCACTTCTCCAAGTACGCTTGCAAAAATAATAATGGACTATGGTAAAAAAGGTTTAACTCTGCAGAGATTTAAAGGTCTTGGTGAAATGAATGCTGATCAGCTATGGGATACTACGTTAAATCCTGAGGCTAGAACTTTATTAAAGGTTGAAATAAAAGATTGTGAAGAAGCTGATTCCATATTTTCAATATTAATGGGTGATATAGTTGAACCACGCCGTGATTTTATTAATAGCAATGCACTTAATGTGCATGATGTTGATATTTGAACTTTTAGCAAAATGTACGAACGTTACGGGTTTAAGCAAAGACTGTGTCATTCAAGTAGCTGACACTGGTTCCTTTATAACGGTGTCATTCCAGTGCTTGACATTAGAATCCAGGTTGCTCACAAGCAAACTAGCATAGAAAGTGGTTACAACGTTTTCGATGAGATTGCAGAAAGGCTGGATTCCAGTGGGCTTTGTTGCATCGCTCAAGTGAAAAGAACTGGCGGTTACTGACAAAATTCATTATAAATAGCCATTTAACTGTTGAAGAAAAAATATGCCACAAAAAATGAGAGTCAGTAACTGCCANNNATATAACAAATTTCTCCAAGAAAGAGGAAGCATTTTTTGTTATATCAATGACGCCATAGAAAATTGGTACGAGAATTGTCCAAAAATGCGGGGCGGCAAGTATATTTATAGTGATAAAGTTGTGATTTTGGTGCATATAATCGTCAGTTTCTTTAGAATT
>NZ_JAPQLK010000032.1:0-5202 GCF_028981785.1 Wolbachia endosymbiont of Drosophila leontia | reverse complement strand
CCAGCTTGCAAATGATTGTCCTTTCCTTCATTTCTCTCCTATTACGAAGATTTTAAACAGGTTCTTAAAACCGCAAAAAAAGGTGTGCGTATTTGTGAAAAAAAATCTCCATAAAATTTGTGAAGCAATGTGGTGGGACTAGTGCGATTCGAACGCACGACCTTCGGATTAGGAGTCCAACGCTCTATCCTGCTGAGCTATAGTCCCGTGTTTCCTACCATTTATGCAAAGTTATAGCAAAAAATCCTTCTCTTTTCTAGATTTCTTGCATAACCAATTTATGACGACAAAAAACATTTCTGTACTTCTTGAGTATAATGCTATTATATTTAATAACATGGTTTAAGTAAGATTAATGCTAGTTAACAATATTGGTTATTTCTATAACAATCAAAACGACTTTGCTTTAAGCAATATAAACATTAAAGTAAAGAAAGGAAATGTTGCATGTTTATTGGGGCATTCTGGCTGCGGCAAGTCAACAATTTTGAAATTAATTGCGGGGATAGAAAATCCAAAATCTGGAACTATTTTTATAAATGATAGGTTAGTTGCGAGCAATAAGGCATCAGTCGCTATAGAGCATAGAAATATCGGATTGATTTTTCAGCATTCTGCATTATTTCCTCACAAAACAGTAGTAGAAAATATAACCTTTGCTATCCGCAGCTCTTCCAAGAGAGAAAAGCACCTAATTGCATTGGAAATCTTGAAGTTACTCAATATAGAAAAATATGAAAATATGTACCCTAACGCCTTATCTGGAGGACAACAACAATTAGTTGCAATAGCAAGAGTGATGGCACAAAACCCTGATGTTGTGTTGTTAGATGAACCATTTTCTAATTTGGATATACTGCTCAAGTGCCGAATAAGACAACATATATTGTCCCTTTTTAGAAGTAAAAATATCCCTGTGCTAATGGTAACTCATGACCCGCAAGAAGCATTGAAAGTTGCAGATTTTATCTATGTAATGAAAAATGGTAAAATTATTCAATCAGGAGTTTCTAGCGATATATACCATAAGCCTAAAGACGATACGCTAGCAAAGTTTTTTAGTGAGCTCTCTTCTACTCTACAGTTAAGCGAAAAGTTTCCACTTATTCGCTGCAAGAAAATAATCTAGTTTGGGATTGTTATAAAATAATTAAAAAACCTTGATTTATAATTAAATAAAGGTGATATAATCTATGTGTTACTTGACTTCAGTCAAGTTTTAATATTTGAAGGTCAATATTTTAAATGGAGGTGAAAATGAGTTTAGGACCATGGCAATTGTTTCTAGTCTTAATAATAATTTTAGTTCTGTTTGGTGCAGGCAGATTACCGCAAGTTATGGGTGATTTAGGAAAAGGCATCAAAAACCTTAAACAGGAGCTTAAGGACTCAGAAAAATTATCGTCTAACGAACCAGATCGTTAGCGTCCTCATACTTCGTGACATGCACCTCAGTGCATGTCATCTGTTTAAAAACTTAGTCAGGTTAAAGAATGAAAGAGATGAAGTGTTGGTGTGAAATAAATAACAAATATTGAAATACAGCAACAACTATGTTAGCTTAAGAGGAATATTTTATTAAAGGATAATTGTGCAAAAAAGTGAGAAACTAACTAAAGATAAAAAACTAGCTTCTGATATTCTAAAAGAGGTTGCAGATACCAATAACAATGATAGCAATAAAGTAACTTTGTTTGACATTAAAACAGCTTTGCATGAGCGCGGTTTTGGTATTTTAATAATCATCTTCTCCTTGCCGCTATCGGTGCCTATACCGGTTCCACCTGGTTATACAACTATTCTTTCTATACCTTTAATCTTATTCTCATTGCAGCTTTTATTTGGATTTGATTCTCCTTGGATGCCCAGTTGGCTAGAAAGAAGATCTTTTCAGCGTTCAACACTAGCTCTTGTGGTGGAAAAAACTTCTCCAGCATTAAAAAAAATAGAAAAGTTCATGAGACCAAGAATGTCTTTTATTTTCTATGGGCCCGGTGAAAAAATTTTAGCTTTTATAATGCTGCTTTGTGCGTTATCGATAGCTCTTCCACTACCTCTTACTAACTTCATTCCTGCAATTGGTACGACTCTTATTTCACTTGGTATTATGAGTAAAGATGGGTTTCTATCTATATTGGGAATTTTAATATCATTGTGTGGACTATTGCTTACTCTTGTTGTAGTAGTCAAAGGGCCACAACTTATCATTGGGGCATTTTCTTTTCTCAAAAGCTTCGTATATGGTTAGGCTTTACAACACTTTAACAAAAAAAAAAGAGCTCTTGACACCGATCGACAAAGATCATGTAAAGATGTATGTTTGTGGACCAACAGTATATGATACGGCACACATAGGCAATGCACGTTCTGTTGTTGTTTACGACGTATTATTTCAACTGCTCAAGTTTTGTTATGGCAAAGTTACTTATGTGCGCAACATAACTGATATTGATGACAAGACAATCAACGTGGCAAGTGAGAAAAATAGTAGTATAGAAAGCATCAGCACATACTACACTAGGGCTTTTCATGAAGACATGAAAAGCCTAAACTGTGCAGAACCAACATACGAACCAAAAGCAACAGAAAATATAGATTGTATCATCAAATTAATTGAACATTTGCTGCTATCTGGTCATGCCTATGAATCCAATAAGCATGTATATTTTAGCGTAGAATCTTACTCTGAGTATGGTGCTTTATCAGGAAAAAAAACTGATGAATTGGTTCCAGGTAGCAGAGTTGAAGTTAATGAAAATAAAAAGCACCCTGGAGATTTTGTACTGTGGAAGCCTGCAAGTGATATTGACTACAAACTTTCAAGTTATTGGGATAGCCCATGGGGAGAGGGCAGGCCTGGATGGCATATAGAATGCTCAGCAATGTCATATGCTTATCTTGGCAAAGATTTTGATATTCATGGTGGCGGCATAGATTTACAATTTCCTCACCATGAAAATGAAATTGCACAGAGTAAGTCTGCATTTGCTGGATCAATGTTTGCAAAATACTGGATACATAACGGTTTTCTTACAGTAAATGAAGAGAAAATGAGCAAGTCCTTATTTAATATAGTCAAAGTAAGGGATTTGCTAGATAGTGGAATAAAGGGTGAAGTAATACGCTATGCACTGCTCAAAACTCACTACAGAAAACCACTTGATTGGACAGAAAACGTTATTTCTGACGCACAGGAAACCTTAAATAAATTTTATCGGCTATCACGTGGTTTAGATACAATAAATATTGATGAAAGTAACGCAGAGATTTCTAAAGATTTTATAGACGCTTTAAAAAACGACTTAAACATCCCTGAAGCTCTAGCTATATTACATGAAATGGCTGCAAAAATTAACAAAATGAGTAATGAAAGTGAAAAGCTTAAATTAACTGAGAGTTTTGTTAAAAGTGCCAGATTTATTGGTCTTCTTGAGTCAAGTTATGAAAAGTGGTTTGCTGTGGATGTAAATCATCAAGAAATAGAAAGGTTGATAGACTTAAGAAAAATTGCAAAAAAAAATAAAAATTACGATACTGCAGACAAAATAAGAAATCAGTTGAAACAAATGGGGATTACAATTTCTGACAATGAAGATGGTACAACAACCTGGTAAATTCATATGGAAAACTACTTCCTGTTATTCACAGATAGTCTAGTATCATCATTAGTCTTACCCATACATCAAGGTTTTGTGTTCAATACCATGCTTTATTTCAGGTCGTATCACACTCCACTACTTATGTTATTTTTTGGAGTACTAGGATCAAGCCTTGGTGGAATGGTTAACTGGTCTTTAGGTAGAATAACAATCTCTATACGAAAATCATACCACAAATTAGAAAACGAATATACAACGCCAAAAGTTACAAAAAATTTGCTAATTTTTGCAACTTTATTACTTTCATGGGTGCCAGCACTTGGAAGTGTGATTCAAATTTTATCAGGTTATTTCAAGTTAAACCTTTATATCCTTGCCCCTTTAATCATTCTATCTAATTTCTTCTATTTGTTATATCTAATACTTACTTTTGGAGTATAACAGCTATAGTACTACAGCTATTAAAGCCCACTTCTGTCATCCTATGCCCTGATAGAAGCGGAGCTATAAATTAAATGCAAATTTCTAGTAATAGGATGCACCATAAGCTAAAAGCAATTCCACAAGCTCTTGGTGATTATATTTAGCTGCATAATACAATGCTGTCTTTCCTTCATTATTTTTGGCGTTAACGTCCGCGTTGTGTTTTAGTAGCACCTTAGCTATGTCAACATTTCCCGTCATAGCAGCTAAGCACAATGTAGTGCCTCCATACCTGCTTTTAGCATTAACCTCAGCACCTCTTTCAATAAGATGTTCTACTACTGCTAAGTTTTTGCCTATAGTAGCACAGTGTAATACTGTTATTCCATTATTATTTTCAGCGTTAACGTCTGCATCGTACTTTAATAGTACCTTAACTACATCAGCTTTTCCCTTCATAGAAGCAAGGTACAACGGAGTACTACCATTTTCATCCTTAGCATTAACATTAGCATTTTTTTTAGTAGGGTCGAGAACTGGCGCGCCTCTTTAGGGTTTAGTGGCTGATCCATTATTTTCATCCTGGGCCTCAATCCAAAATTCCCGTGTTTACGTTTCCAGCTCCCGCCTCATCAACGCAGCATGCGGTTTTCCCGCACTACGCTTTCCTAGTAGATTCTTTACCAAAGTTTATAGCATATTGTGCTGGTAAGGCTTTCGGGACGTAATATCTTATTCTATAGTCCGAATATAGACCAAGAGTCTCGTATATCCATTTGCTACTCCACCTTTTCCAGCCAAATCCTTTTGCTTTTCTGGCTTGCATCAGATTGCGTCTTGCTTTCTTCTCTACCCATTGTTTTATGTATTTAAAGCTTCGACCTGAGTTTCCTATCCTAAAGTAGTTTGTCCACCCTCTCAATATTGGATTAATGATTTGGATCACCTTTCCTATTGGTTGTGATTTATAGCTACGGAATACTTCCTTCAGTTTTTGAAGTAAGGTTGTCCGTGTTTTCATCTTTGGTGTTATTTGTACCCTCCACTTTCCTTGTTTTGTAATTTTCTCTCGAAAATCAAATCCTAGAAAACTGAATGTCTCTTTTTCTTTTAGATTGACTACCTTTGTCTTTTCTTTATTTACTTCTACTTCTAGTTTTGCTAATTCTTCTTGTAACCT
>NZ_JAPQLK010000031.1:0-1892 GCF_028981785.1 Wolbachia endosymbiont of Drosophila leontia | reverse complement strand
GGTTTTGTTTTCTTTCTGCTACTCTCCAGTATTGGTCTAATTTTTTTAAATTGTTCTTTACTTATATCGCTTGGATAGCTTTTTTGCATAGATATACCTCTTTCTTAACTATGCTTATTCTACCTCATATTTTCGAGATCCTTAACAGGTTCTAAGGAAATTTGTGGCTTATTCCTCAAGATAACTTCTAAACTCTTGACAAAATTATGCCCATGCTGACCCATAGCATGGGTTTTCCCATTTATTGTATAATGATATAGCTTCTTATTTTCTATTATATGCTTATTGCACTGGTAGATATGCAGCTTATTCAATTTGCCAGAATATTCCTCTATTTCCTTATCTGGTAATTTTGAGCGGAATTCCTTGATTACTTCGCGTATTATTCTATTGATATTACTCATGCTTATTCCTAATTAATATGTTAGTATTTTTATAAATTAAGTTATTATATTAAAATTCTTTCATGGATTTCAATATTAGCTCCGCACTACTTGTAGTTTTTGTAATGGGTCTGCCAATGACGATATAATCAGCTCCTGAATTTATTGCTTCTTTTGGTGTTGCTGTTCTTTTTTGGTCGTCATGACCTGGATCTATACGAATTCCTGGAGTAATAATTTTAAAGTCTTCACCGCATTCTCGGCGCACTTCTTGAGCTTCTAGTGCAGAACAGACTACTCCATGGAGTCCAATCTTTTTTGCAAGCTTTGCAAGCAAAATTACCTGTGATTTTGCCTCTCTTGCTACTCCAAGCTCGTTTAAATCCTCATTGCTCATACTAGTTAGCACTGTCACTCCAATCAGCTTTATTTTTGTGCCTTGCACTACACTTAGCGCTTCTTCAAGCATTTTTGTTCCACCGCTGATGTGCAGAGTTAACATTTCAACGTTCAGAACTTTTATTACTTCAACTGTTTTAGTTACAGTGTTTGGAATGTCATGCAATTTCAGATCTAAAAAAATTGGTACATTGCATTTTGCAACTTCTTGCACTCCAGAGAGACCATGAGCAGCAAAAAATTCTAACCCAAGTTTTACCATACCAACTTTACCACGCAGAGTATTAGCTAGAGAAATAGCCTTATTTAAGTCTTGTGTATCCAGTGCGCATATTATTGGGTTCATTGTATACTTCCTTGCATGATTTATTTTATAATAAGACTAATTGTTGTATTTTCAAGTTCTTGCACTCTGATTGGATTGACTGTATTCATTTAATAGAGATAAAGGTTTGGTCGGAGTGGATAAACGACTGCTATATCCAGAATCTCTTGTATGTAAAGGAACAGATGTTTCGTCTGGCAATGATACATATATAAGATCTTCCAGCGAAGAAGCAGGCGTTTCGTCTGGCAAAAGTCGTGCAATTTCTTTTTGTAACGCAAGCTTTAATATTTGAGTCGTGTTTAATATTGCTTTTTCATCATTATCTCCTGTTAGTCCTTCTATTTGGTCTGTTATACAGTTTATCAACAGTTGCATAAAATTTACTTGTTCTTTCTTCTCTTTCAAAAAACCTTCTTCAAGTTGTTCTATTTGACTATCTCGCTCTAAAAGTGAATTTCTTAAACTTTTTACTTCATTATTACAATCTTTTCTTACCTCGTCTAACTCAAAAGACTGATTTTCAATTAAACCATTTGCTTCATCTAACTCTTCAAATTTCTTTTTTAATTCTTGAGATAAGTTTTTATTTTTCTGATTAATTTCTTTAAATCTACATTGTAGCTCATCTAATTCTACATAAAGTTCTTCTTGTCTTTTATATAATTCTTCTTTTTTATTATATAATATATGTTTTTCTTTACATAATCTTTCTATTTTCTTAGAACCTGTTTAAAATCTTCGTAATAGGAGAGAAATGAAGGAAAGGACAATCATTTGCAAGC
>NZ_JAPQLK010000030.1:0-4827 GCF_028981785.1 Wolbachia endosymbiont of Drosophila leontia | reverse complement strand
CTTTCGTTGTATTGCCAAAGAGATGGGTTGTTGAGCGATCTTTTGCCTGGTTAGAAAAATGTAGAAGATTGTGGAAAAATTGCGAACGTAAACTCAACACCAGCTTGCAAATGATTGTCCTTTCCTTCATTTCTCTCCTATTACGAAGATTTTAAACAGGTTCTTATACGCTTGGTTTTGTAGGTATTTTCATGGGACTAGTGAGTGTAGTGACACCATTTTTAAATGAACGTATTAAAAACTTTTGGTTTAGTATGCCAAATTTTTATTATTTATTTTCTATTCCATTACTCACATCTTGGCTATTTTTCATGCTGTGGTTTGATCTTCAGAATACTAAACGGGAGTACCGTCCATTCTTTCTCAGTATTGCTATTTTTTTTATGGGATATTTAGGTTTAGGAATTAGTATCTACCCATGGATTATACCTTTTCAATATACCATTCTGGATGCAGCTGCTTCTGGGCCAAGTTTATCTTTAATGCTCATTGTTATAATACCGCTTTTACCAATCATTTTAACTTACACTGGTTATTGCTATTATGTCTTTCGTGGAAAATCAAATTATGAACACACATATTAAGGAGTTAGTGACCTTACGGTTAAAACGTTACCCTTAAATCAAGCAGTCGTTCTGGCAATGGCGTCAACTTAAGAGCCTTCATTAGCAAATCCTCCTATGGATTTTCTGACTTCTTGTCATATAAGTAGCTTGACGCTGACATTCAGTTTTCTTTATAATTTTCTTTGTGAAAGAACAAAAATGCTTATTTGTAACGATAGCTGGCTTACCAAATGCTGGGAAGTCTACATTAATTAACAGCATCATAGGCAAGAAAATTGCAATTGTCACCCCTAAAGTGCAAACAACAAGGACGCAAATAAGGGGTGTTGCAACGTGCAACAACACACAAATTGTTTTTACTGACTCCCCAGGAATTTTCTCAGCAGAAACAAAACTTGAAAAAGCTTTAGTCAAATCTGCATGGTCGGCAGTTAAGGATAGTGACATCACTTTGTTGCTTGTTGATGTAAGCAATTATTTGAAAAATATAGAAAGAATTAAGACTATATTTATGCGGCTGCAGCGCACAAAAGGCAGATGCATTTTGGTTATCAATAAAACTGATTTGGTAAAAGGGCCTGAATTAAAGATGGCGCATGAGCATCTGAATTTGCTTTATAAATTTGAAAAGGTTTTTATGATATCAGCATTAAAGAATGATGGACTTTCTGATTTGATGAATTACTTGTCTGAAGTTGCATCGGTGAGCCCCTGGTTTTATGAAGAAGATCAAATAACCGATTCCTCGACAAATTTTTCATCAGCAGAAATTACGAGAGAAAAATTATTCTTGAACTTGCGTGAAGAATTGCCATACTCTACAGCTGTTATAACTGAACAATTTGAGGAAAAAAAGGATAAGAGTTTAGTCATCAAACAGATCATATTTGTGTTGAAAGATAGTCATAAAAAAATAGTGCTAGGAAAAGGTGGCAGTAATATTAAAAAAATTAATATCGAAGCGCGTGCTGAACTAGAAAAATTATTTGAGTGCAAGGTACACCTCTTTTTATTTGTGAAAGTGCGACCTTGGATCGACCGTCCGGAGGAGTATATAGGCAATGCTTAATTCTTTATTGGTATTTGATATTGAAACTATACCAGATGTAAATTCCTGCAAAAATTTACTCAATATTAGTGATGATAGTAGTGTAGAAGAGAAGAGGGATGCATTAACAAAATATCATCTTGAAATAACAAACGGGCAAAACTCTTTTCTGCGTCAGCCTTTTCACCTTGTTGTAGTTATTAGTTTTTTACTTTGCAATATAGGCTACCAGAGTGGTTATGAGGTGTTCACACTGCAAGAAATAAGATCTGGAGGCACACTAAATTCCAGTGAAAAGGAGCTAGTGAAAGGATTTTTTAACTACATATCAGAGAAAAAGCCAAGATTAGTTTCGTTCAACGGACGCACTTTTGATATACCAGTGCTGAAGTATCGTGCTATGGTCCATGGCATTCAAGCAGAATATTTTCATAAAGCTGGCGATAAGTGGAATAGTTACAATCAGAGATATAGCAGTGATTGGCATTGTGATTTGCTTGAATCCCTCTCTGATTTTGGAGCTTCTGCGAGAGTAAAAATGAACGAAGTTTGTGCAGCATTTAATCTTCCTGGTAAGATTGGAGCTGATGGGTCACAAGTTATGGGCTTATACGATAGCGGCAAGATACAAGAGATTCGAGATTATTGTGAAACAGATGTAATTAACACTTATTTGATTTACTTAAGGTTCATGCATCATCAGGGAAGGATTACTACTGAAAGCTACAACAAAAGTGTGGAAGAGCTACTTTTAGAGTGCGAAAAAAAAGAATACCTAAAGAAATTTAAAGAAGAATGGCAAATAACTTGTGGTGGAAAAATTTTACTTCCATAGAATAAATAGTCGAGTTATGATGCACTAGCAAGCGAACCTCTGTACTAGATTTTGGTTAATATACACGTTGAGCATATTAAGAAAGTTGCTTTTAAGGTATTGCATTTTACTTTTATTTTCGTTATAAGGTTGCTTTAAGTTGAATTTTCAACATTTTTATACTATTTACATTTAAGATATGATTTCGAAATTTTTTGGGGGCACTTCATGAAAAAGTCTATGTATACTAGAACTGCTCTAGTTTCTTTATTAACTTTATGTTCTTTCAGCAGTTTTGCAGCTGACTTTCCTGATGAGAGTATGAAGGAAATAAAAAAGCAAGAGAGCACAAAAACTTCTGGAAAAACAGAAGTTATGAAAACATCAAATAAAAAACTGAAAGAAAAGATGGACAGAATATGTAATGCTGATCCAAGAAAAAAAGCTGAAGAGCTTAAGAAAAAAGAGGAGATCAGGCTAGCAAATGAGAAAAAAGCAAAGCTTATAGAGGATTCAAAAGCGAAAGCTCTAAACGCTAAGAATTCTAATATAGAAAAAGGTAAAGTTTCAAAAACTAAGCGTTCTAAAACTAAGAATGCTAAAGTTGAAGCTAAAGATGTAAAGAAGGATATAAAAGTTGTTAACAAAAATACAGAGGAAAAAGGTAAGGCAAGTCCTGTTGTTTCAGTTGGTGGAGTTGATATTATCGATACCAATCAAGGGCAAAGTAATTTAAGAATAACTTTTGGTGGTGTTGTTGATGCTCAAGGTTATGGCAAAGCTGGACCAAGTGGCGCAAATTATAAACGTTATAACGTTATGCCAAACAGATCTACAGAGTATTATAATGCCACTCCAGATATAACAAAAGGAGCAAATCCAATATTCTATGAAGGAATAGGAAATATTGGTGATTACAGCAACGATATGGGTATGATTGCTGATGCAATATTGCACCTCAGAGCAGAAAATAAGAATGAAGATTTAGGTCTTCTTTATGGTGCTGACGTGCAGTTTCATGTTCCAGTGACCGAAGGTAAGGGAGCTTCACAGGGTGTTTGTGCTGCAAAAGGCAGAAGTGCGCATGTGTTTGTTAACTCAAAATATGGTGACGTGAAGCTTGGTTACCAATTTGGTCCTGAGGCTCTGATGAGGCTTGATGCAACAAGAATTGCGACTGTTGACGGAGCTGCAGATAGTGACTGGTTCAGAAAAGTGAACTTAGAAGGAAGCGCTGCTAGCTTTCCATTTTATGTAACACCACGTCTTTACACTGAAAGTTTTTCGAGTGAAAGTGAAAAATTCTCTTTCCGTATGGCAGGGAAATATAACAAAGGCGTTATGACTACACTGCCGTTTAGAGTTGCTTACTACTCACCAAATTATATGGGCGCAAGATTTGGTATCAGCTACTCACCTCGTTATGATAGTGGTTTGTTTACTGTAAAAGAAACAGTTTCAGAAGATAAAGGCGGTAAGATAGAACATAAGGAAACGATAAAGCATGTCGGCCCAGACTATGAGCACATAGTAAGTGCTGGTGCATCATATGAATATGACTTTGATAAACATAACATAAAAGTTAAAACTTCTGCAGTTGGTGAATATGGCTTTCCAAAGCGACCAAGTAAAGATAAGCATCTTTATAAGGAATTTGTGGAGTATAATGACCTGATGGGTGTTAATTTTGGTGTAAGCGCTGATTATAAGATTAATGAAGATCAAGGCGTAAAGTTTGCTGCCTCTTTTGCATACTTGGGCAAATCTGGTCAACCGAAGGGTATTAAAAAATTAATTGGTGATACCTATACGGAAATTGATAGTAAAGATGCTACTGATGGCAAAAGAGTGGAAGGGCTGAAAGCGCAATTTGGTAAAGATAGTATAGATACCATGTATTGGACTGTAGGAGCTGGGTATCAACATGAGAATATCTACACAAGTTTGACGTATTTTGGCAGCAGAATGAATGACAAAGATACGCTTCATGATGGTGCACTTGGCGTTCAATATGATCTGTCTCCTGCATGCAGTAAGAACAAATTTGTTCCTTACGCAGCTCTCCATTATTTTATGACTAACGAAACAGGTAAGCTGAAAGATGAGTCTGATGCTGATGTACCTTCTAACCAAGGAATTCTCCTTCTTACTGGTGTGAAGTTTTCTTTCTAACCAGCCAGTACACACCACAGTTAACTGTGGTGTATTCTTGTCTGTTAGTGTTTATTTGTCGATCAAATAAACATATGGTGTCCTCTCTCCTTTCATCCCAGTGCGTGACACACAACTGTACGGACATTGTGATTTGAGGACACTCCACCAAGGAGGATGTCATCCCAGTGCCCAGACACTGGGATGGCTTTGTTGCATCGCTAGCTATGATGGATTAAAGATAAAAA
>NZ_JAPQLK010000029.1:0-3091 GCF_028981785.1 Wolbachia endosymbiont of Drosophila leontia | reverse complement strand
ACCAGCTTGCAAATGATTGTCCTTTCCTTCATTTCTCTCCTATTACGAAGATTTTAAACAGGTTCTTAGAGTTTTCAGCACTTATCCATATCACGTTATCGTAATAATCCTTTCCATATTTGTAAGCATATTTCCTAGCTAACTCACTCTTACCTACCCCTCCAAGACCACTAATAGAGGCAACCTGCGATATCACCGCTTGTTTTTTTGCACTTCTTTGTAGTACATTATGCAGAGCTGTTAATACTCTGCCTCTACCAGTAAAAGATGCCACTGGCTCTATTATGCCAAACCAAACCGCTCCTAAAATTTCCTCTCTTATTTCTTCAAGAAGAGCTTTTGCTTTCTCATATGATAGAAACTCCTCTTCTTCTTTCTCCAGCAAAATCAGCGCTTCTTCCTGGTAACGGCTGTAAAAGTGCTTTGCATCAGTATTGCTGAATTCCTTGCCCAATTCACTCTTAATAATTTCACTAAGTTCAGTTCCGCTTGGCAAATTGACTGCAAATACTAATTTATTCAAAAAGTATTCTATTTCTTTATCGCTGACTTCTCTACCTACCTCACGCTTTATAAAATTCTTATTCTCCTGCAAATATGAGATAATGCTATCATCAAATTTATATCTTACACCATCACCTACATCCAGAAACTCATCTTGTGTGTCTATTCTTATGACTGAAATTTCCTTTCCTTTATTCTTCCCACTCGGCATCATTCTCAGCTTTCTTACTGGATGCGATGTCGAATCCGCGGAATCAAAATCATCATTTGTAACAATGACAAAATCCTCTATTTCACCCTCAAACTCTCCACTACTTTTGATCTTTAAATAAGCAATGAGATATTTTATTAAGCCAAACGCACCATTCTTTCCCGGTGTTAATAAGTCACCTATACTGATCTTTTTGTGCCTACCCTGCCTGTGCTTGACTTGTATGAATCTATGTACTATTTCCCCATCTTGTTCATACCGAAGAACAATATCATCAAAATCCTTAGCTGATTTTTTCTCTGTGAATAGGCGGAAAGAATACTCTCTATCTACTGCATGTTTAGGAAACAGCGTTAGCCATCTCGCTTGATACATAATACCATGAAAGGTGCGCTTAACCGCCGAGCAGGATAATCTTACAGGCATCCTCAACCTCACATAATTTTAAAGATGGTGCCGACAAATGGTAAAAAAATAATAAAATTATATGTCATGAGATTAAAGATATCGTAGCGTAAATCTGAGAATATCTACGAGATGTGCTGTTATGTAAATAAAAAAATGTGACTAATTACTTAATCTCTCACTCAAAATTGAATTCACCACATCGGGGCTGGCTTTTCCCTTAGTGGATTTCATAACTTCGCCAACAAAGAATCCGTATAATTTTGTTTTACCGCTTTTGTATTCTTGAACTTTATCTTGGTTGTTATTGATGATTTTGTCGATAACTTCTGCTATTTGACCTCTATCGGTTATTTGCTTTAGGTCCTGCTCTTCTATAACTAAAGATGCAGGTTTGCCAGTTTCAAACATACTATCGAATACTTGTTTGCCAAGTTTAGCAGAGATTGTTCCATCAACGATAAAATCTAAGAGCTCCGACAAGGCATTTGCTTTGATTGGGAAGCTCACAATATCAATACCTGCTTTATTTAAACGACCAAAAAGCTCTACAGTTAACCAGGTGACTGCAAGCTTTGAATCGTGTTTTTTTATCAATTCCTCAAAGTAATCAGCAATCGCCTTATCGGAGGTAATGACGTTTGCATCGTATTCATTGATACCCAATTCCTCAATGTATCGCAGCTTTTTTTGATCTGGTAACTCGGGCAAAGATGATTTAATAGAATCGATTTTATCCTGGCTTACCTCAACAGGTAATAAATCAGGCTCAGGGAAGTATCTATAGTCGCTTGCATCCTCTTTGCTTCTCATCACTTTTGTTTTTCCCAAAGCAACATCAAACAATAAGGTATCTTGACTTATTTCTTCCCCACTTTCTAAAATTTCAATTTGTCTTTGTATTTCATAGTCTATAGCTTGCACAATATAACGTATCGAGTTCAGATTTTTTATTTCACAGCGGGTGCCAAATGTACTACTGCCTTTTAGGCGGACAGAAACATTTGCATCACAACGAAGTGATCCCTTTTCCATATCACCATCACACGAACCAATGTAACGCAAAATCTGCCTCAATTTTTTCACGCATTCTGCAGCTTCCGCAGATGAACGGAGATCTGGTTCTGAAACAATTTCCATTAAAGCAACCCCTGCACGATTTAAATCTACATAAGTTTTGCTTTCCTCATGAACGCTCTTTCCTGCATCTTGCTCTAAATGAATTCTCGCGATTCTTATTTCTTTTTCATTATCGTTGATAAATACTCTACCATTTTTAACTATTGGCTCAAAAAACTGGGTTATCTGGTACCCTTGCGGTAAATCAGGATAAAAATAATTTTTCCGATCAAAGTAAGAATACTTATTAATTTCTGCAGAAAGTGCAAGACCGGTGCGTATTGCTTGCTCTATGCAGTAATAATTTAGTATTGGCAGCGTACCTGGCATTGCCGCATCAACTAGAGAAACTTGAGTGTTATGCTCAGCACCAAACTCCGTTGATGAGCTAGAAAATAGCTTCGTATTAGAAGAAACTTGAGCGTGCACCTCAAGCCCAATTACTGCTTCCCAATCCTCTTTCGTCATGTATTTTATTTAAATGATAATCTTAATATTCTGCAAAATTAGCACAAAAAGTCAAAACAAAACTCATGTTAGCTAAGTGGTATGCAGATTGTTTTACCCATAGAAACGGGTTAAATGCAAAAGATTACTTGACAAGCTTCGCCAGCCCTCTTATCATAAAATTGAAGCTATTTATTTATCTTCTCTGTACAGATTAAATGACAAAAAAACTCACGTATCTGGCGTCTCATGTTTAATTTTTTGCACTATGTGCACCTTATGTCTTTATAAAACTTCTACCTACATAAGCTGAAACGCGCTTATAAAGCGTTTAGAACATAAAAAAACGCCAACTTAAAAAATGGATAGTGAATAACTAGCTACCCTAGGGTTTCTTTTGCCTTT
>NZ_JAPQLK010000028.1:0-3172 GCF_028981785.1 Wolbachia endosymbiont of Drosophila leontia | reverse complement strand
ACCAGCTTGCAAATGATTGTCCTTTCCTTCATTTCTCTCCTATTACGAAGATTTTAAACAGGTTCTAACAGAGTTGCAAGAAAGTCAAAAAATCGATGCTGAGCAGTTTGAAAAAGTTTTTGGTGCATTAAAAGAATGGCAAGAAGCTCAAAAGATAGATGCTGAGCAGTTTGAAAAAGTTTTTAGTGCATTAAAAGACAAGATTGGTACTGAGCAGTTTCAAGGTATGCAAGAGCACTTAAACGGCCTGCAAAAAAAAGTGGAAACACTTGCAGAGGCAGTAGCAGATCAAGAAAAAACACTACTAATTTGTACCATAGCCACTGCTGTTGCCGTAATAGCGATAACTAGTTTTGTTGCATTCTGTATCTATCAGGGAGTTAAGTGTGAAAGGGAGAAAGAAAAGAACTTGTCTAAAGATACACCAGACGCAAAACTTAATAATGTAGATACTACCGATGGTACTGAAAAACTACAGAATAACTTAAAAGTTGCAAACATATAGCTGCATAACACTTTTCTTGAAAAGGTGTTACGCAACTTGTAACACCTTCCTCTTCTCTTAGCCTATGTAGGTTTTTTTGATAGCAAACATATCACTTTTTAGAAAAATATTTGTATTGTAAAGTTAGTAAAGATTCTGGTTTACTTAAAGTTTGTTAATTGCTATCTTTTAAAACGCGATATTTACTATAGCACCATATGCTTAGGATTTTTTCTAAAGTTTTGTTTATATTAATGTTTTTGGTTTCTAGCTTTTTTACTGTGCATAGTGCTGGAGCTAAATCTAAGCTCAGTAAGAGATACATACCTCCTGGTAACCCTGGTGGTGCAAACTTTCATACAGATGAGGATTTTGCTGAGTCATATAAACTGTATGAGAAGCGTAGGGAATTGCTCAAGAAAAAAAAGTCACAAGATCGAGCTATAAATAAAGAAGATCTGATCAAAAAATTAAAAGAGAAAAAAATTGCTAGTCTTGATAATGAGCCAAATGACATGGAAGCGTGCATAGTCGACGATGAAGAGAGCGCTATGATAAATCAGCATGGTATTAATATCGCACGTTTAAAGGGTGCTGTATTTATAGATCAAGAGCCAGTTTCTCAGTATGAAAGTAAGCAGCATGAAAGTGAACAACAAGAAGGGAAGAAAGTTACTTCAACACGAGAAAAGAAAGTTTCTCCTATAAATATCACTATAAAAGAAACTCCTTCAAGAAGAACGTGCTCACATGATTCTATTGCTAATTTGGATAACGTAGATGCTTATAGTTTGAATGGTTCAAGTTCGTTTGGCAGCGTAGCTGACACAGTAAAATAGTATCACAATTAATAATATGCTAGATACAGACCTGATATTGAATGACGATGCATGTGAATTATCGCCAATGTCCAGGCACAAAACTCATGTTGTAGAAGTTGGAAAAGTAAAGATAGGCGGAAATAATCCTGTAGTTGTACAATCTATGGCGCTTGGTGTGCATATAGATTCTGATAATATAAAAAGTAGCGCAAAACATTATGCAAAAGAGATAACAGAACTAGCGCGTACAGGTTCAGAATTGGTGCGAATTGCCTTGAACTCAGAGGGGGTAGCAGGGGCAATACCTTATATAGTAGAAGAGATAAATAAAGAAGGTTTTGACGGTAAAATATTGGTAGGCTGCGGTCAATATGAGCTAGATAAATTAGTTCAAGATTATCCGGACAACATCAAAATGCTGGGTAAAATTAGAATCAATCCAGGCAATATAGGCTTTGGCAACAAACGTGATGAGAAATTTGAAAGGGTTATAGAGTATGCAATAATGCACGATCTTCCGGTTAGAATTGGAGTAAATTGGGGTAGTCTTGATAAATACCTTTTACAAAAACTGATGGATGAAAACTCTTTGCTTAGTAATTCAAGGCCTTCGGACGTTATACTGCGCAAAGCACTTGTAATGTCTGCTCTTGATAGTGCAAAAAAAGCTAAAGAAATTGGTCTAAGTTCAAACAAAATAATCATTTCATGTAAGGTTAGCAAAGTACAAGATTTAATTTTAGTTTATACGGCACTTGCAAAATCTTCCAATTATGCACTGCATTTGGGTTTAACTGAGGCTGGTATGGGCAATAAAGGTGTGGTAAATACCGCAGCGGGGCTTACTTATTTATTGCAAAATGGCATTGGAGATACCATACGGGCTTCTTTGACTCAACGTCCTGGTGAATCGCGTACTAATGAAGTGGCGGTGTGTCAGGAAATATTGCAGTCTATAGGCTTGCGATACTTTAACCCTCAGGTTAATTCATGTCCTGGTTGTGGGCGCACGAGCAGCGATCGTTTTCGTATATTAACTGAAGAAGTGAATGGCTATATAAAAACTCATATGCCGATGTGGAAGAAAAAAAATCCAGGTGTAGAGCATATGAGCATTGCTGTTATGGGGTGCATAGTAAACGGCCCTGGAGAAAGCAAACACGCAAATTTGGGAATCAGCTTACCTGGATATGGAGAAAAACCTGTTTCAGCAGTCTACAAAAACGGCAAATATTTCAAAACTTTACAAGGTGATAATGTCTCTGAAGAATTTAAGGCAATTATTGATAATTATGTGAAGAAGCATTACACGTAACCTTTCACGGCTAATTAATAGGTAAATCGCAAATAAAAAAGAAAATTAGACCTTGTTTTTCTTTTTTCGTTGGGAATGTTCAAAAAAGCATACGCGTCAAGTTAAGAGATTGTGAGCAAATTTAGAGAGGTTAAAGTGGATACTCTAGCCCTTCTACGTTTGTCTTTTAATGAAAATCGCGACCAAGTTATAGTGAGTTTTTTAAGAAATGCTTTTAAACTATTAATTTTGGTTAATACTAAAAATAACTCTCTAACCCGCCTTTTTAGCTCAATAAATGCCTTTGTTAAGCTAAGTTCTGTATTCTTTTTCACTTCTGTACAACCAACTATGCCGTGAAATATAAGAATTGCGCACAATTTAGCATATAGTTCACATAATACTCTGCATGGCTTTCCTTTTAACTTATCAAGCCTGATATGGCTTTTATACAATTTAAATAATAACTCAATTTGCCACCTTACTCTGTAAATCGTTAATACTTGCTCAGCACTAATTTTATTTTCTGGAACATTAGTTATACCAGTTCAACAATTTTTGATTTCTTTTAGA
>NZ_JAPQLK010000027.1:0-3984 GCF_028981785.1 Wolbachia endosymbiont of Drosophila leontia | reverse complement strand
GACATATAGCACTGCACAAAATACATCATACAAATCAAGTTTCCTTGGTTTTGTTTTCTTTCTGCTACTCCCCAGTATTGGTCTAATTTTTTCAAATTGTTCTTTACTTATATCGCTTGGATAGCTTTTTTGCATGGACATACCTCTTTCTTAACTATGCTTATTTTACCTCATATTTTCGAGATCCTTAACAGGTTCTAATACTTACAAAAAAACACCCCTATAAAATAACTATCTCTTAGAAAATTGACACTTTTTCCGAGCTTTATGTTGACCATATTTCTTACGTTCAACAACACGTGAATCTCTAGTTAAGAACTCACCATTACGTAGTATAGAATGCAAATCTTGGCTTACACTACTTAAAGCTCTGCTTATTCCATGAGCTAGAGCACCTGCTTGACCAGATAGCCCTCCACCTTTTACAGTTGCAAATACATCGTATTTATCCAATGTGGAAGTTGCAACAAATGGCATTTTTACTATTTGGCACACTGACTCTCTTTTAAAATAAGAAATTAGATCGCCTTTTTTGTTAACACTAAATTTTCCACTCCCCGGCTTTATCCATACCCTTGCTACAGATTCTTTTCTTCGGCCTGTAGCATATAAACGACCAAGCGAATCAACCGCTGATTTAATTGTCTTTTCTGACCAATCATTGTTATTTATTGTAGAACTCTTCATTTTTACTCCATTACTTTTTATTTTTACGATTCAAAGAGGCAAAATCTATCTTTTCAGGTTGCTGTCCTTGATGCTTATGCTCTGAACCAGAACAAACATACAAATTTTCAAAGCGTCTACGTGCCATAGGCCCATCATCAAGCATCCTTTTCACTGCCATTTTTATTACACGCTCAGGAAATTTGCCATTTAAAATATTATCTGGAGTAGTTTTCTTCAAACCACCAGAATAACCTGTATGCTTATAGTAAATTTTATCTTTAAGCTTCTTTCCGGTGAAATGCACCCTTTCTGCGTTGATAATAATTACATTATCGCCACAATCCATATGAGGTGTATACTCAGGTTTATGCTTTCCACGTAATAGTGTCGCTACAAATGCTGCAAGCCTCCCTACCACTAATCCTTCTGCATCTATGACAAACCACTTTTTATTGATTTGTTTCTCCTTTAAGAAAAAAGTCTTCATTATTTGATCCAACAATAGTAAGCTATGATATACTTAATTTCTCAATAGTGTCAACAATATTAGTTATTGATTATTAAAGCAATTTATGTTAGTAATTGAGCTGGGCAACCAATATGCATAGGAATTAGAATGTTTCGATTGATTATCACACTTGCGATCATTTTTAATACTATAAGTTGCTATGCAACCGATGTGGGAGAAGTGATAAGCAAAGCCATCAAAAATAGCTCAAAAATAAAGTCTCAATTTTACCAATATAAAAGCGCAGAAAAACACTATAAATCTTCTGGGTTAGCTGGATTTTTACCTGACATTAATTTGCAATACAATTTCGATAGTAACTTTAATCTTGATACATCTGAAAAAAAACTTACATTGCGCCAGAAATTAATCGATGGCGGTGGTACCTTTGCCACATTCAGTCGATCAAGCCATCTTCTCAAAGCAGAAAAGATGCGATTTCAGCAATTAAAACAAGAGCTTGCACTTAATGCTGTGAAAGCATATGTTAATGTTTTACAAAAGACAGAAATGTTAAAGCTCAGAAAACATAAAGAACGCGTTTCTTTGGAACATTTGTCAGCTATGAAAAAACGCTTTTCCCTTGGAGAGGTAACCAATGCTGAAGTTTTGTTAGCAAAAGCAAAATTTTCGTCTTCTATGTCCGAAAGAGTTGATGCTGAAGGTAAATTAAAGTTGGTAAATATTGCTTATTATCATTTGATTGGCGAAGATGCTGATGACCTTTCTGAAGCTAATGATAAACTACCTTCTGTTCCAGAGCTAAGTGAATGTTTACAGTTAGCAAAAACCAATAATTTATCTCTAAAAGCAGCAGTTTATCAAAAAAGAGCAGCCGGAATGGAAGTGATTGCTGAAAGCTCCAAGTGGCTTCCTTCTTTAAATCTAAGTGCAAGCAAAATTTTTGGGGAGGATGGTATGAAGGTAGACAAACTATTAGAAAATGTTCATGTAGTTTTTACTCTTGATGTTCCAATCCTTAAGAGAGGAGTTAATGCTTTTGGTTTCAGTAAAGCTAAAATGGGTGCAAAAAAATCTACCTACGATTATTATGAAACGGTAAAAAATATAGAACAAGCAGTTGTAAATGCTTGGAATAATGTGTTGACAGCAAAGGCCATTATCAAAGCAAGTCAAGAAGCGGAAAAAGCAGCAGCTCTAGCATTGGAAGGAGTTGAGCAAGAAGTAAACTTAAATTTAAAGAGTACATCTGACCTTTTGGACACTGAAGATGCATTATTTAAAGCACGTTCGGACTTAGTTGAAGCAAAAAGCAATTATGTGATTAGTGTTTACAACTTGCTTTTTATGATAAATAGTATAGACCTCTAAATTTAATGGTATTAGCACTATGCATGATGAACAAGGCAATCAGTCTGTAAAAGATATCCTAGAAGATATAAAAAAAGCTATATCGGGTAAAAACGCGAGTAACGATAAAGCAGAAATAAAGGATGAAAATGATGATGTGCTATACCTTGAGGAAGAGTATCCAGAAGAAATAGAAGAAGATGGCAAAAAAGAAAATAATGAAAAAGAGGACATTGATAATGATGACCAAAGTGAGGAAATGGCTTGCAACAATAACCAATTTAATGGCCATAGCTACAATTCAGAAGAAAAAAAAGATATTTATTTGTACGATAATATCCAAATGAGTAATAACAAAGCGAGTAATAGCGGCTTACAAGCGCAAAATAACGATCATCTAATTTTAAAAGAGAATATGGAAGAGATCAAAGCGTTGCTTGGAAAAATGCAAAACGAATTACAGCATAAACAACAAAAAAAAGCGAACCTTACTGTTGAAGAATTAGTTACATCTCTTTTAAAACCTCAGCTCTCAGAATGGCTGAATAAATATCTACATGCACTGGTAAAAGAAGTAGTTGAAAAAGAGCTTAAAGATATAATCAATAATAAGTAGGGTATTAGCAATAAAAACTAGAGTAAAGACGGCTAGAGGCAGAAAACTATCTTCAACAAGGTGGCTACATCGTCATTTGAATGATCAGTATGTGCAAAAAACCAGCAAGGATGGTTATAGGTCACGCTCAGCATATAAGCTAGTAGAAATGGATAACAAATTTAAATTATTCCAAGAAGGGCAAAAAATTATTGATCTTGGTGCTTCTCCTGGTGGATGGTCACAAGTTGCATCTCAGAAAGGTGCAAATGTGGTTGCTCTTGACATAAAACCAATGAACGCAATTAATGGAGTAGAGTTTATACAATGTGATATTATCAATGAGTTTGAAATTTTAAGAGAAAAATTCAAGGATCAAAAATTTGATGTAATTTTATCTGACATGGCGCCCGAATCTTGTGGTTTAAAATCGTTGGATCATATCAGAATTATGCTTTTATGTGAGGCAGCGCTCAATTTTGCGAAGCATTTCTTGAGCCATGGTGGCACGTTTGTAGTAAAAATTTTCCAAGGAGAATCTGATAAAGATTTTTGTAACGAGCTAAAAAAAATGTTTAAAACAGTAAAATACTTTAAACCAAAGTCAAGTAGATCTGAATCTACAGAAATGTATTTGGTAAGTTTAGGCTTTATTGGCAGCAAACCTTCTATATAATATTAATCTAGGTAGTCCGCAGAAACAAAAAACTTGCTTGACAAACCTCGCCAGCCCCCTTATCACGATAGCGAAGCTATTGTATTTGCTTTCGCCAATCTGCAGATTAAAAGGTAAGGATTACTTAATGTATCGGCGTCTTATGTTCAATTTTTTGCAGTATGTAGATACTGTATGTCTTTACAAAACTTCATCTACATCTGGATTTTTATCTAAATAAGCTGA
>NZ_JAPQLK010000026.1:0-5860 GCF_028981785.1 Wolbachia endosymbiont of Drosophila leontia | reverse complement strand
ACCAGCTTGCAAATGATTGTCCTTTCCTTCATTTCTCTCCTATTACGAAGATTTTAAACAGGTTCTTACTTAATTTATGGTATTTACACAATCAAAAAAGCTTATTAACATTTCTTAATGAAAGCTCTAAACCATGAAAATCAATAATGAGATTAATAACAAGCTTCTTACTCGCAATTTTTTTGATTACACAAAGTGGTTGCACAACCCTTATAATAGGTGGTGTGGTGGCTACAGCGACAGCAGTAACAATGCAGGACAAATCCTTGGGAAATATCATTGATGATACGACTATGGTCATCAGAATTAATAAGGGGCTCTTAAAACATGGGCTATTTTCATCCATAAAGGTTAAAGTAAGTGAAGGAAGAGTATTGCTCATTGGAAGTGTTGACACTCCTGAAAAACAACTTACAGCAGAAAAAATAGCTTGGCAGCAAAAAGAAATTAAAGAAGTGATAAATGAAATAAGAGTAATACCAATTCAAATGGCTTCCATGCTAGACACCACTGTAGATGGCATGACAACAGCGGAAATAAGAACAAGACTCCTGGGAAAAAGAAATATTAAGTCAATTAATTATAGCGTTAATACGGTTGATAGAGTTGTTTATTTGATGGGTATAGCCCAAAATAAAGCGGAATTAAAAGCTGTAATAGCAATTGCAAGAAAAGTAAAGGGAGTAAAACAAGTTGTAAGTTATGTACGATACAGGTACAGTAAGTTACGCCATTAGGCAAAAATCGCTTTCAAATTATAACATTTGTACAGTTGTGACAATAGGTAGAGAACATAAATGAAAATTGCCTTTCAGATGGATGAAAATATAAATTTTGAAACTGACACTACATTCGTGCTAATAAAGGAAGCACAAAGGAGGAAGCACGAAGTTTTTGTCTATGCTCCTAACAATTTAGCACTAAAGCTAAACCATCCAATTGCTCTGGCTCAGAAAGTCAGCGTTGATGATTTTAGTTTTATCTCTAAAGAGGATGTAGCAATCAACTTGAATGAAATGGACATCATATTTATCAGACAGGATCCACCCTTTGATATGCGTTATATTACAACAACATATACCTTAGAAAAAACCAGCGCATTGGTAATTAACAATCCAACAGAAATAAGAAATTGTCCTGAAAAATTGATAACTTCATTATTTCCAGAGCTAATTCCGCCAACTTTGATTACTGAAAATATATCAATGATTAGAGATTTCTACTGCAACTATCAAGATATTATTCTGAAGCCATTGTATAGTTATGGAGGAAACGATGTGATAAGAATACAAGATGAGAATAGTATTCAAGTAGTAGTGGATCTCATGATAGCAAAATACGAATGCCCTGTGATTGCACAATCATTTTGTAAAAACATAGATAAAGATAAAAGAATATTGCTACTTTATGGCCAACCAATTGGTGTAATGAAACGAATTCCAAAAATCAGTGGAGAGATCAGAACAAACATGCGACTTGGAGCAAGTTTTGAGCCCGCTCAAATGAACGATAGAAACAATGAAATATGTAACAAAATTGGTCCTGAATTAAAGAAAAGAGGGCTAATATTTGTTGGTATTGATATTATAGATGACTTCCTGCTCGAAATTAACACAACTTCACCCACGGGAGTAGTTCATATCAATAAATTGTATAATATATCGCTAGAAAAAGATCTTTGGGATGTGTTTGAAGAAAAAGCAAGCAGCCATCAACTAAACCTGTGAACAATCACCTTAACAAACTCAGTAGTCCCATTCTTTATCCCTGTTTTTTCTGTACTATTGGTCATATCACGCAATTTTTGAGAATTATTTAATAGATCAAATAGTACCTCTGTTAGATTTTTTTTTGCTTCACTATTCTGCTTAACTATTATAGCTGCTCTCGAGTCTTCAATATATTTTGCGTTATAAAATTGGTGATTATCTTTTGAGTAAGGGTAAGGAATATATATAGCAGAACGCCTAGCAAGAGTGATCTCTGCTATTGAAGTTGCTCCTGCTCTGCTAATTACCAAGTGAGCATTGGCCAGTCTATTCCCCATATCATCAAAAAATTCACTCAATTCACAATCGATCTTTTCACTTTTGTATAGACTTTTGACCTTGTTTACATTTTTCTTCGTACATTGCTGCGTCACTCTAATTTTCTTTTTCATTTTAATAGGTAAATCACAAATTACGCTGCTTACTACATCATCAAAAAAATTTGCACCTTGGCTGCCTGCTATGACCAATATATTTAGGATTTTCTCAGTGCTAGAATGGCTCTGTGCTTTTATATCAACAAAATTTCCTGTAAAAATACATTTATTGCCCTCTGCATATTTAGTCTCCGGAAAGCTGGTTGCAATTAATTTTGCACTCTTGAAAAAGAATCTATTTACTCTCCCTAAAACTGTGTTTTGTTCATGTAAAATTATAGGTATAGAAAGAACTCTTGCTGCAAGAAGAGTTGGAAAAGAAGCATAGCTACCAAAACCAATGACCGATTTTGGTTTTAATTTTCTTACTTGATACAGTGCTAACATAGAGCTGTATATCAAGAAAAGGAAAAACTTAAATTTGTTGCTGCTTGGTCTACGTAATGGTAAGGTGTAGCTTTCTATGTCGGTATTTTTATTTGTTTTTTTATCAGTGAATAATATGCAATTGTATCCTTGTGTCTTTAGTGCTTTTGCTAAAGCTATGGCCGGAAAGATATGCCCACCTGTGCCACCTGTTGCTAAAATAATATCCATCTGTAAATAATAAATCCTAGATTGTTAACTGTTATTTAACAATTTGCACGTAGAATTTTATTAAGCGTTATGATAGTTGAGTTAAAAATGCCTAAAAGTAATAGTAAAAAAGAACCTAATGAGAAAAATAAACCTCAAGAACAAAGAGAAGGCAGAAGCGGAGGTTTTTTAGAACTGCTAAAAAATATAGTAAAAATTCTTTTCAATTCGGTTGTTGACCTATCTGAGCACGAGCAGCATAATAAAATGAAAAGCACTAGTCTACAACAAGGTTTGGATACTAAAGGAAAAGGCCCAGAAGATCTTCATCCAAAGGCAAAGCTTGAAGTTAAAGAAGCAGCTAAGGGATTGAAAGAAGAGTTACAGAATTCTGATGCTGGTGGTAATCAATCTATTGAAACTAAAGTGCCTAATCAAACTACTACTCAAGACATTGACAACTCTAAAACGATGGAACGTTAGTTCAACTATTTAACATCTGCAGCAAGCACTGATTCATGTATCATCTCTGAAATGGTTGGATGAGGAAAAATCGTGGATTTTATGTCGAAGTCTGTTCCTTCTAGTTGCTTTGCAAGAGCAAAATTGCTAATTAACTCCGTTACTTCTGCACCTATCATGTGGCTACCCAGAATTTCTCCGGTTTTTTTATCTATAATCGTTTTCACTAACCCTTCAGTTTCACTGAGTGCAACAGACTTACCATTAAAGTTAGAGTGAAATTTTCCTATTTTTATATCATACCCACCTTTTATTGCCTGTTCCTCAGTAAGGCCGATGCTCGCTATTTGTGGATGAGAATAAGTGCAATTTGGTATGCATTCTTTTTTTAACGCATGAGCATTTTTACCAGCAATCTTTTCAATGCAGATCACGGCTTCATGGCTCGCTTTATGTGCTAAACATGGTGGGCCAGCTACATCACCTATTGCATACACATTTGATTCACTAGTTTCATACCATTCATTCGTTTCAATAAAGCCAGAAGGGCTTAATTTAATTTTTGTATTTTCTAAACCTATATTTTCAATATTTGCTTGAATTCCAACCGCAACAATCACCCTCTCAAATTCTTTGCTCTCACCACTACTTAGTAGCACTTGAGCAGAGTCTTTACTTTTAGTAAGAGCTTTTACGCTACTGCTTGTATATATTTCTATCCCCTGTTTTGTGAATATTTCTTGTGCTAAATCTGAAATGTCCTTATCCTCCAGCGGCAAAATAGTGCCCTTTATCTCTATGATTGTTACATCAACACCCAAAGTACTATAAAAACTTGCAAATTCTATTCCAATTGCACCAGACCCTATAATTAGTAGCGATTTTGGTAATCTCTCTGGAGTCATAGCGTGCTGCGCATTCCATATTAAATCTCCATCTGCCTCTATTCCAGGCAGATTCCGTGCCCTCACGCCTGTTGCTAAAATGATATGCTTGGAAACAATTTCTTGTTCTTCCTTATCGCTAACGACTTTTATAGTACCATTGCCTGCAAGTTTACCAAAACCTTGATGAACTTTGATATTATTTTTTTTCATCAAATATGCAACACCGCTTGACAATTTATCAACAACGTTTCTTGAGTATTTCACTATTGATTGTATATCAAAATTCGCTCCCTTTACTTCTATACCAAACTCCTTTGATCTTTTTATTAGCCTATAAACCTCAGATGCTCTAAGCAGTGATTTTGTTGGTATACATCCCCAATTTAAGCATATACCGCCTAAATTTTTTTCTTTTTCCACAATTGCAGTTTTAAACCCAAGCTGTGCCGCCCTAATTGCCGCTATATAACCACCAGGACCGCTGCCTATAACCGTAATATCATACTCATTCATCAGTTTTCTTCGTATTCAAAAAGATTATATATAACAGATGGAACCCATACAATCAATGGTCTGTCATCTACCGTCTTAAGAGTCAAGATAAAAGTTGTTATTTTTTATCATGGCATTTAAACAAACGATAATTTTTCTCATGACAGCAACTAATGCAACCTTAGCAGCTTTGCCAGAATCAACCAAACGCTGATAAAACGCTTTCATTTTTCTGTTGTGGCGCATAGCAACAAGAGCTGACATGTATAGTGCTTTCCTTGCATAAAACCTGCCTCCTTTGATTTGAGCTTTGCCAACTTTTCTTCCACTTTCACTAGTTTTAGGTGCAACTCCAACTAAGCATGCAATTTCTCTATTCTCTAATCTACCAAGCTCAGGCACCTCTGTCAGTAGAACGCTCGCCGTCTTTGATCCAATACCTTTATAGCTGATTAAAAGCTCATTTTTTCCTTTCAATTCAGCTATTGCGTCTTCTATGTCTTGCCTAATTTCTTTCAATTGTTTTTCAGCAAACCCTATCTGTCTTTCTATATATTCTCTAGCTTTTCCCGTCGCACTTTGCAGGCGACACTTGTTTGCATGAATTGCATCATTTAAATTACGCTCAACTGCCCCCAGCTCCTTTAATTCCTCTTGCTTTTGTGAAATTATACATCCTTTTACTTCACCGTCTTTACTGACAAATTCAGCGTATTTTTCCAGTAATTTAGCATCTAACTTGTCAGTTTTTGCAAAATGATTGCAAGCTTTGGCAAATGCATATACCCGATTCGGGTGAGCTTTATGGACAGTTATCTTGCAACAATTTTATAATGAGCTTTTCATAGCCACCAGCTTACACATAACTTGATGGGTAAATCGACTATATTTGTTTCTATAAACTTAGATATAGCATCACTCACGTTTGCTATGCGCTTATGCTTGCCATTAATTGAGATGTCCAATGCTTCCTTGGAAACATCTACTCCCATGAAAATTATTCTAGCTATTTTTGTACCTATAAATATAATCAAACAATAATGCAAAATGCTGTATACAGGATTGTAATTCGATCTTTTAGATCCACCTACCGTTCGTACTACATTTTGCTTTAAGCCTTACTATTACCCACAAATAAAAACATAGTATTGTATTTACTCAAATAATTTAATTTTATTAACCTGAAAGCTTATTGGATTAAAATTATTAAACTAAGAGTTATAATTTTAGCAACTAAAAGCTGTAAATTGCACCATATAAACAGTTATTTCAAGCAAAAGTTATGCCATTAAGAGCT